>JBAPYD010000088.1:0-4972 GCA_049284555.1 Chromatiaceae bacterium
ACCAAGGTCAGCGTCGAGTACGCGGCGGACATCAACATCCTTCGGCTACATGACCTCAAGCACGGTCCGAACTACGTGGATACCGCCAACCAGCCGGCCCCCTGCGACATCCACGCCAATGGGGGCACTGGGGACGGCACCTGCCTGACCAATATCGCCCTGGTCCAGGAGCAGCCCGTGGTCTGTCAGGTCTGCCACTACACCCCGGCCCTGGACCTGGCCCAGCTCGGCCCCCTCGCCGGTGAGCCCGGGACCCTCGCCAACGGCCGCAATCAGCTCGCCCACCAGAGCAACTCGCGGGTCATGCACAACCACCACGGACAGTTCACCGATCTCTTCCCGGAGATCCCGGCCCCTGACCAGTTGGCCGACGGCACGTTCGCCAACCAGCAGGAGCGTCTGACCGCCCTCGAGGAGAGCTGCTACCAGTGTCACCCGGGCAAGAGCACCCAGTGCCTGCGCGGGGCCATGTTCAACGGCGGCATGCTGTGCAGCGACTGCCACGGCAACATGGCCCAGGTGGGTGACGACTTCTCCCGGGACGTCTCGCCGAGCAACCCTGGCGCCTTCCACCTGGCGAAGGACTTCTACACCAACCCCGACACGCCCCGGGTGCCCTGGGCCAACGAGCCGGGCTGCGGGTCGTGCCACACCGGTGATGCCACGAGCAATCTGGCCTCCGGCACCGACGTGATCACCAACACGGTGGACGTGGACGGCAACCCGGATGGTATCCGCCTGCGCCAGGCGTTCCTGAGCAGCGATCCCAAGGCCACGCCGATCGTTCCGGAGAACAAGCGGTTCGCCGAGCCCGTGATCCCCGCGTCCTTCAACGGCTTCCCGAACCCGGGCGCCGGCAACCCCAAGCTGTACCGGGTCAGCTCGGGTCATGAAGGGGTCATGTGTGAGGGCTGCCACGGGGCGACTCACGCGGAATGGCCGAATGGCAACCCGAACGCCAACGACAACCTGACCGCCAACCAGCTCCAGGGCCACGGCGGGGTCGTCACCGAGTGCAGCACCTGCCACGCCGACGGCCTGAGCGACTACGACGGCCTGGAAGGACCCCATGGGCTGCACGTGGTGGGCGCCACCAGGTTCGCCAACGGCGGCCACGAGGATATCGCGGAGAGGGACCCGGATGCCTGCCGCGCCTGCCACGGCCAAAACGGCGAGGGCACCGTGCTCTCGCGCATGGCGGTCGACCGCGTCCTCGAATGCGAAGGCGAAGAGGGCGCCGTGTTCTGTGGTGGCTCCAGCAGCAAGCTGTTCCCGAAGGGGAAGATGGTTCGCTGCGACGACTGCCACAGTAACGAGCTCCGCTGAGCGGTAGAACGTCGACGTCCTAGCGACGGTCATGGCGATCCGCCGGCGAGCCACGTGGCCCGCCGGTGGGTAGGCAAAAGGGGGACACCCCGCCATGCGATGGCCCACGTGCGAGGTCGCGCCGATCGCCCCACCCAAGCAACCGATTTCGTTGCCCCTAGGCGGTAAGGATGCCGCCGTGCCCTTGTGGCCCCGCGACCCTAGCGTGCGGGGTCCTTTTTTTGTTTCAGGCTCTCGGAGGTGCTTCCCCCATGCCAAGGCAATCAAGATGGGCGCCGAGGGCGCGCCGTGACGCGGCCGCCCAACCGGTGGAGCCCCGCGTCGGCCGCTCGGGCCGGAGACTGGCCCCGCTGCGCCACGCGTTCCTGGCGGGTCTCCTTCTGGGTCTCCCCGTCGCCGGGGCTCACGATCTCACGCCGGGGACATCGCAGCCCCACGCGCCCCTGAAGTTGCAGGATCTCGGGGGTCTGGAGCGCGACCTTGGCCGGCTCAGGGGCAGGGTTGTCCTGGTCCACTTCTGGGCGAGCTGGTGCGCACCCTGCCTCCAGGAGATGCCGAGCCTCAAGCGGCTGGCGAGCACCGAGGGTCCCGAGTCACTCACCGTCATTGCCGTCAACGTGGGTGAATCGGATCTGCGGGCGAAGGCCTTCTCCAAACGCCTGGGCATCGAATTCCCCGTCCTGCTGGACAAGGACAGCGCCGTCTTCGACGGTTGGGGGGCCACGGTGCTGCCGACCACCTACATCCTGGACGGGGAGGGCCGGGTCCGGCTGGTGGGACGGGGTCCCCAGGAGTGGGACACCGCGGAGATGCTCCAGACCCTGGAATCCCTCCGCGGTGGTGGCTGAGACCCGGTCGCTCAGTCCCGCAGCTCCCTCGCCCGCGCGAGCTTTCGATAGAGGGTTCGCTCGCTGATCCCCAACAGGGCCGCGACCCGCCGCCGGTCGCCCTCATGATCCCGGAGCAGCCGGTTGATGTAGTCCGCCTCCTGTCGTTGCAGGCTTGGCGGCCCGCTTGGTGGCGGCTGGTCCGCAACAGGGGCATAGCCATCGAGAGGCCCGGCAGCTCCGCTCGGGGCGAGGGCCGGCGTCTTGGGCTCTGACGGCCGCGACATCAGCCCCACACCCTGGGCAAAGCGGGCCCGCATCTGAAGGCCTTGGGCGATCACCTCCCCCGTGATGATTCCCCGTTTCTCAGGGCCCAGATGCGCCACGGCGACCTGGAGAATGTTTCGCAGCTCTCGGATGTTGCCCGGGTAGTGGTAGCTCTGGAGCAGCTCGATGGCATCGTCTTGGAGTCGGTAGACCCGTTTGTCCTTGCTCCCGGTACGCTGCAGGATTGATGCGGCCAAGAGGGGGATGTCGTCCAGGCGCTCGCGCAGGGCCGGGATGCGGATGCAGAAGCACGCGATGCGGTAGTAGAGGTCCTCCCGGAAGGACCCTTCCTCCACACTCTTCCAAAGATGCCGGTTGGTTGCGCAGATGATCCGCGCGTTGGCCTTGATGGTCTCGTTCCCGCCGACCCGCCGGAACTCTCCCGTCTCCAGGACCCGAAGCAGCTTGGCCTGGGTGGTCAGGGAGGCCTCGCCGATCTCGTCCAGGAACAGGGTTCCCCCGTTCGCGACCTCGAACAGGCCCGCCTTGGACTGGACGCTGCCCGTGAAGGCCCCCCGCTCGTGACCGAACACCTCGCTCTCGAACAGGGACTCCGTGATCACAGTGCAGTCGAGGGCGACATAGGGCTTCGACTTGCGGGCCGAGTAGGTGTGGATGAAGTGGGCGGCGAGCTCCTTGCCCGTGCCCGTCTCGCCGATCAGGAGCACGGGGGCATCGGTGCGGGCCGCTTGCTCGAGCTGTTCCATGACATGGAGGAAGGCCGGTGAGCCACCTACGGGTCTCGGCGGGCCCTCGGGCACCTCGGTCCCGTCGTGCGCGGCGATCTCGTGGATCATCTCACCCACGTAGGTGTTTCCGTCCGCGCACTTGAGCGGATACATGTTGATGCGCACCCAGCGGGTCCCGCCCTGCGCGTCGTAGTGGGTGTGCAGGCAGCTGCAGGTCTCCTCCGTGACGTAGCAATGCACGTAGGGGCACTCCTCTCCCACCTCGTTACATGGGCGGTCCCGGTGGTGAAGGATCTGGTGGCACTTCCGTCCCACGATCGCGGCCCGGTCGGTGTTGAAGGCGCGCTCGTAGGCGGTGTTCACGGCCACCACCGTGTAGTCCTTGCCGATGACCACAAAGGGCCGATCGTGGGTGTCGATCAGCGAGCGCAGCTCGATTTGGTCAGTCATTGGTTGCCCCTCCTTCTCCTGAAGCTTGGCCCGCCCTCGCGGCGGCTGCCGTCCGCTGGGTGGGTCCGGTTCTGATACGCGGTTCTCGTGCCCAACCGCGTCACGTTGTACATGCGCGAATCGTGCCAGCTTTTCGCCTACAGGGCCGCGCTCGGGACGCGCGGCGTCTTTGTGGTCCGCCTTGAGCTGAATCTGTCAGCGCTGACAATTATGACAGCCATCTCTGTCAGTTTCCTTGTCAGCGGAACTGACAGATGTGGCGCTTTCCATCACTTTAAATATAGAAAACGCATGTAACGAATTGTCATAACAATTAATGTAGTTTTCGGCACGGCCGTTGCTATAGACCCTGTACGCGGCTTCTTCGGTCGGCTCTATCAAAAATTCTGAATATTCCAAAAGGAGGAAAAGCTGATGCCGTTTCGACTTCCACGACGATGGGCACTCGCAGGGGTACTGGCGGTTCTGGCCTGGTCGCCGGGCTTCGCCGCCGACGTGGTGCCAGACCCGGTGAAGATGCCGGGCACCCAGCCCCACGACGGAATCATTCCGATGGAGGACGTTGGCGTGTGCGCCAACTGCCATGGGAACTACGACAAGGCCGTGGAGCCGCTGCACAACTGGCGCGGGAGCATGATGGCCCATGCCGGGCGCGACCCGGTCTTCTGGGCGGCGCTCGCCATCGCCGAGCAGGACTTCGACGGCTCCGGCGACCTCTGCATCCGCTGCCATGCCCCCGCGGGTTGGGCGGCGGGACGCTCGACCCCGACCGACGGCTCTGGCTTGGATCCGGTCGCCGACCGCAACGGAATCCAGTGCGACGTCTGCCATCGGCTGACCAACCCCGATCAATCCGAGCACCTCGGGGTGCAGGTCGACCCCTTCATCGCCAACAGCGGTGACCCCGTCGAGGGCCATTACGGCAGCGGCCAGTACGTCCTCACCGACAGTGATGTGACCAAGCTGGGGCCCTACGCGGATGCCAATCCTCCGGCCGGTGCGCACGCGGCGGACCAGTCGCAGTTCCATCGCTCCCCCGAGCTGTGCGGGACCTGCCATGACGTCTCCAACCCGGTGACCGGGGACCTGGCCCATAACAACGGCGCCCAGCAGGATCTCAACTACAACGGCGGTCTCGACAGCGCACTCGACGCCAAGGTCGCCTTCAACCATCGCCCCTACGAGTACGGGGTCGTGGAGCGGACCTACAGCGAGCACAAGGCAAGCCGCCTGGGCAGCACCCTGGTCTCCGACTACACGGCACTTCCCGCCGATCTTCAGGCGGGCGCCATCCAGGTGGCCTACGAGGCCGCCACCGCGGCGACCCCCGACGGAAACTACGTCGACGGCACC
>JBAPYD010000089.1:0-3783 GCA_049284555.1 Chromatiaceae bacterium
GGACATCACGGAGCGTCGGCAGGCGGAGCTGGCGGCCCAGGTCGAGAAGGCCCGGGCGGAGCACTACCTCGAGATCTCGCGCTCGATGATCGTCGGCCTTGACCAGGAAGGAAGGGTCAATCTCATCAACCCGCGGGGCTGCGAAATCCTGGGGTGGGCCGAGGCCGAAATCTTGGGGCGGAACTGGTTCGATACGGTGTTGCCGGAGAAGATCCGGGCGCGCGAGCGTGAGCTTGTCCGGGATCTGTTGGAGGGTAACGCCATACCCGAAGGCGTCTATGAGGGTGAGGTCGTGACCAGAGCCGGTCAGGTTCGTCAGATCGCTTGGAACCTCGCGTTGCAGCGCGGTCCCAAGGGGGAGGTCGTGGGCACCCTGGGCTCGGGTCAGGACGTGACCGACCGCGTGATGGCGGAGCTCGAGGCCCAGCGCCACCACCAGGAGCTGGCCCATGTCATGCGGTTGAGCACCATGGGTGAGATGGCCTCGGGCATGGCCCATGAGCTGAACCAGCCCCTGACGGCGGTTGTGACCTATTGCGCGGCCGCGATGGTCCTGCTCGACCGGCAGCCGCAATCCCAGGAGCCGATCCGCCGCACGCTGGAGAAGGCCACGGAGCAGGCCCGGCGCGCCGGTGACATCATCCGTCGCCTGCGGGGGCTGGTGAAGAAGGGGGATAGCAAGCAGGGGTTGATCAGGGTTGACGGCATGATCACCGAGGCGATCGCGTTCCTCGAGTGGGACCTGCGGCAGAGTGCGGTTGACCTGGAGCTGCGGCTCAATGGCGGAGACCGTCCGGTCCGCGCCGACCCGGTTCAGATCGAGCAGGTGCTGATCAATCTGATCCGCAATGGCCTGGATTCCATTCGCGCCGGGGCAGTCGCGGGGGGGCGCATCGAGGTGGAGACCGAGGTGACGGACCGGGCGACGCTTCGTCTCACCGTCCGGGACAACGGGCCGGGGATCGACCCATACGTCCTGGCGAGGCTGTTCGAGCCCTTTCTGACCACCAAGCGGAAGGGACTGGGGATTGGGTTATCGATCAGCCGCTCTATCATCGAGGCGCACGGCGGTAGCCTGTGGGGAGAGAACGAGCCCGAGGGCGGATCCGTTTTCGGGTTCGAGCTTCCCCTCGCGGCGGAGGAGCAGCGTGGAGAGGTTGAGCGTCTGGATGGTCGATGATGACCCGTCGGTGCGGGATGCCCTTGGCGTCTTTCTCGAGATCGCGGGCTTCGACGTGCTTGCCTTCGAGTCGGGCGAGTCCTTCCTGGCGTGCCCACAGCTCGGGGGGGCGCGGCCGCGGGTCCTCCTGCTCGATCAGCGTCTGGGCGGCGGGATGTCGGGCCTGGACGTTCAGGCGGAGCTGAACCGGCGGGGCGTCTCCATCCCCATCGTCTTCATCACGGGTCACGGGGATGCCCGCATGGCCCAGGCCGCGTTGCAGCAGGGGGCCGCTTCATTTCTGGAGAAGCCCTTTCACCACAAGGACCTCCTGGACAGTATCGAGAAGGCCGCGGCGCAAGGCGCCGGTGAGGATCAACACTAGCCGCAACGGCCGGATCACGCGTCGGCCGACCGCGGCTGATACCCCAGCTTGTCGGAGATCTCCGCCCCGGCGGCCATCACCTCTGGGACCCAGGCGAGGCGCCTGCGCTCGATCGGCGCGGAGACGGACAGTCCCCCGATCACGTTTCCGGTGGCATCGTGCAGCAGGACGCCGATGCAGCCCACGTCGATCTCCGCCTCCTCGTCGTCCAGGGCATAGCCCCTTGCCAGGGAATCCGTGCATGCGACGATGAGCCGCGGCAGGTCGGTGATGGTGTTTCGGGTGTAGGCCGGGAGGTTGGTTCGTTGGGCATAGGCCCGGATGCCCTCCTCACCGCCGGCCCCGAGCATCAGCTTGCCCACCGCCGTGACGTGGAGCGGCGCCCGCGCGCCCACCAGCTGCTGCACATGGATCATGCGGTTCGGTGTCGCCTTCTCGATGTAGACCACTTCGTCGCCCTCGCGAATCGTGAGGTTGACCGACTCGCCCAGCCGATCCCTCAGGGATTCCATGAAGGGGAGGGCGACCGCGCGGACATCCACGTTGCCGTGCAGTCGGACCCCGAGCTGGAGCAAGCGCAGACCCAGCCGGTACCGCCCCGCCGGATCCCGCTCGACGAAGCGGTTCTGGATGAGGGAGGCAAGGATGCGGTGGGCGGTGGAGGCGTGCAGCCCCGCCTCCGCGCTCAGGATCTTGAGGCTCACCGGCACCGGGTAGCGGGCCAGGGCCTCGAGCAGGGCCGCGGCGCGGTCGATCACCTGAATGCGGGTTCCCGGGGTTCCTTCTTGGATCACGGTGCGGTTCTCTTGAATCGGATGCCGTCCTGCGGCGGCGGGGAGGCATGGCGGGCGCGGTCCCCGGCCGAAGGGCGGCCGGCAGTGAAGCGGGTTCTGCAATTCGGGATCTAGATAGCTCAATATTTCACAATATGCAACATTAGGGTGGCTGTCGATTGGGCGACGCCTGCTTGCGCCCCCAGGAATTCGGCCGTTCAGGCGCCCCATGCCCAGAATTGCGTATCGTGAAAACGCGTCTGCATTGTGAAAACTCGGTCCGGCGGCTAGATTGAGCGCAACGACGGACCGCGTCCCGTCCCACCGCATCAACACACCGACCCGAGGACAGAGCCATGGCCACCCCCGCCGCCGAGCTGACCAGACCCGCCCCCCATTTCTGCACCGGGATGCTGCACTACGACGATCTGCCAGCCGAGTTCCACCGTCTGGGCGCCGAGCCCGCTGTCCTCGAGGGCGCACACGGCATCGCCGCGATCGACGAGGCGGCCGTCTTCCAGACCCAGCTCGTCGCCGATGCCCTGCGCTACACGACCCTGCAGCTCTGCGCCTCCAAGGAGTCCGGCCACCCGGGTGGCTTCGCGAGCAGCGCCGATGCCTATGCCGCGCTGGTCATGCTCGGGCACACCAACATCGTGACCGAGGTGGGTCACCATGCCCCCGGCTTCTACAGCGCCATGTTCCTCGACGGATCCCTCGAGGCCATGGGCATCCACACCATGGAGCAGCTCCAGGAGCGGTTCCGGGAGCGTGACGGGCTGCTCGGGCACCTCTCCGGTGCCATCCCGGGTCTGCTCGCCCCCGCCGGACCGCTGGGCCAGGGTCAGCACTTCGCCATGGCCGGGGCCTATCTGCATCGCGACCGGCTCTTCCCCTGCACCATCGGGGACGGCGGCTTGGGCGAGCCCTACATCCTCTCCGCCTTCAAGCACTTCCACACCAGCTACCCGGAGGTGACCAATTTCCTGCCGGTGCTGATCTGGAACGGCTTCAGCCAGGAGCACCACTCCATGGTGTCCCTGATGGACAACGAGCAGATGGTCGCCTACTGGCGGGCCCACGACTTCGAGCGCGTGATCCTGATCGACGCGAAGGACTACGACGACGCTGGCCAGGAGGGCGCCTACGTGGATAGCACCCGCTTCGGTCCCGAGGCCCGGCGCGCCTTCACGCGGGCGGTGCTGGAGGGGGTGAAGGCGGCCGCGGACTCGGCCCTGTCGGGGACGCTGACGGTGGTGATCGTCAAGCAGCTCAAGGGGGCGGGGGTCCACGCCCAGGGGGCCAAGTCCCACAACCTCTACCCCGGCGACCACGCGGCCAAGCCGAGCATCGCCGAGGCCCTCATGCGTGGGGCCCTGGCGCCCGAGGCCTGGGCCCTGGTGCGCACCAACCTGGCCCGGGCGGGTGGTGGCCCCGCCGGCAAGACGGTGGTCACGGAGCTGGAT
>JBAPYD010000090.1:0-16324 GCA_049284555.1 Chromatiaceae bacterium
GGGCGGGACCGAGCCGGACGGCACCGTCGCCCGCTTCGCCGGGTGGCGCCTCGATCTGGAATCCTACGAGCTGACCGGCCCCGCGGGAGAGCGGGTGCCCCTGACACTGCACGAGTTTCAGCTACTCTCCGCGCTGGTCCGGCATCCGGGCCGCGTGCTCACGCGCGAGGCCATCCTGGATCTCGTGTGCGGCCGCGACTGGTCGCCGAGCGACCGCAGCGCCGATGTGCTGGTCGCCAAGCTGCGCAAGAAGATCGAGCCGGACTCCGAGGGGCCGCGGCTCATCGAGACCGTCCGCAGCGTCGGCTACAAGCTGACGACCAGGGTCCAATTCGAGTGACGCCGTCGGGGCCGCTCCCCGACCTCTAGCAGCCCTTTGCCGACTTCTCGGGGCGTCCTCAGGTCTCTGCACGGCCTTCCATGGTCTCTCCGCCATCCCCCGGCGGGGACAGCTTGTCTCCTAAGGCGTCACCCCGCCTCCCGAGCTCGAAGGAGCCGAGCGGAAGATCCAGCGTTGTCAGCACCCCGGCCGATAACGCAGATCCAGGGTGTAGGGATGCTCCCCGGCCGGCTCATCGGGCGGCGGATCGATGGAGCCAGGCGTGTGGCCCATGAGCCGGAAGCGGGCGATGCGCCGGGACTCGGCCTCGTAGCTGTTGACCGGGAAGTTGCTCTCGCTCCGCCCCCCCGGGTGAGCCACGTAGTAGGTGCAGCCCCCGAGGCTCTGGCGGTTCCAGGTGTCGATCACCTCGAAGATCAGCGGGCTGTGGGCCGGGATGGTGGGGTGCAGGCCCGAGGGCGGGCTCCAGGCCTTGAAGCGCACCCCCGCCACGGACTCGGCCCGCTTGCCGGTGGGGCGCAGCGGCAGGCGCCGGCCGTTGCAGGCGACCACGTGGCGGTCGCCCGTGAGGCCGTTCACCAGGATCTGCATGCGCTCCACCGAGGAGTCCACGAAGCGCGCGGTGCCCTGGGCCGTGACCTCCTCCCCCAGCACGTGCCAGGGCTCGATGGCGGCGCGCAGCTCCAGGTGGATCCCGTTGTCGGTCACCAGGTCCCCGTAGTGGGGGAAGCGGAACTCGAAGAAGGGCTCGAACCAGGCCATCTCGAAGGGGTAGCCGGCGCGGCGCAGATCACAGATGACGTCCTCGAAGTCCTGGCGCACGAAGTGCGGCAGCAGGAACCGATCGTGCAGCTCCGTGCCCCAGCGCACGGGCTTCCTCAGGTAGGGCTCCTTCCAGAAACGTGCCACCAGGGTGCGCAGCAGGCTCATCTGGGCCAGGCTCATGCGCGCATGGGGCGGCATCTCGAAGGCGCGGAACTCCACCAGACCCTGACGCCCGGCCGCCGAGTCCGGCGAGTAGAGCTTGTCGATGCAGAACTCGGTGCGATGGGTGTTGCCGGTGACGTCGGTGAGCAGGTTGCGCAGCACCCGGTCCACGATCCAGGGCTGGGGGACCTCCCCCTTGGGCATCTGCTGGAAGGCGATCGCGAGCTCGAAGAGGCGGTCGTCGCGCGCCTCGTCCACCCGCGGGGCCTGGCTGGTCGGGCCGATGAAGAGCCCCGAGAAGAGGTAGGAGAGGCTCGGGTGGTGCTGCCAGTAGGTGATCAGGCTCTGGACCAGATCGGGCTTGCGCAGCAGCGGGCTGTCCGCGGGGGTCGGCCCCCCCAGGGTCACGTGGTTGCCGCCCCCGGTGCCGGTGTGGCGCCCGTCGAGCATGAACTTCTCGGTGCCTAGCCTGGCGAGGCGCGCCTCCTCGTAGAGGATGTGGGTGTCGCGCACCATCTGGTCCCAGCTCTCCGAGGGGTGGATGTTGACCTCGATGACGCCGGGGTCCGGGGTCACCGCCAGCTTGTAGAGGCGCGGGTCCCGCGGCGGCTCGTAGCCCTCGATGATGATCGGAAGCCCAAGCTCGGCTGCGGTGTCCTCGAGACACAGGACAAGGTCCAGCCAGTGCTCCAGGTGGGTCAGCGGCGGGAGGAAGCAGTAGAGACGCCCCTCCCGGGGCTCGATGCACAGCGCGGTGCGCACCAGGTCGGGGTGCAGGTCGCCGGGCATGGCGACCTGGGCGTGCTGGGCCTGGTGGGAGTCATCGAAGGGGGTGAGTCGGCCGTAGCGCGCGGCGACGTCCCGGGGAACAGGCCCCTGCTCACGCAGTGTCTGGGGGGCCTGGACGGGCTCCACCAGGCGACTGTAGCGGCGCGCCACCTCGTCAAAGGGTGAGCGCAGGGCGGAGACGGGCTCGAAGGGATTGCGCTCCGGGACCTGATCCAGCTCCCCCTCGGGCACATAGGGCAGCGAGTCCAACGGCAGGCGGAAGCCCATGGGGGAGTCGCCGGGGATCAGGAAGAAGCGTCCGTCCCTGAAGGTCCAGCGACCGCTCTTCCAGCCCCCCTCGGCCCCGAAGCCCCACCAGCGAAGCGGCAGGGCATAGCCCGCCACCTGGCTCAGCCCCTGCTCGAAGAGCCGGGAGAGGCGCTTGCGCTCGTTGGGGTCCTTCAGCTTGCTGTCCAGGGGATCCACGTTGACCGGGAGGCGCTGCTCCTTCCAGCAGTAATACCAGACGTCCTCGTAGGCCGGCTGGGCATTGTCGGGCTCCACCCCCAGGTGCCGCGCCAGGGTGCGAACGAAGCGCTCTGCCTCCGCCGGTCCGTGGCCATAGGTCGTGTCTTCCTGTCCAAAGAGGCCCGGGTCCCGCCATACGGGCTCCCCGTCCCTTCGCCAGTAGCAGGTGAGGGCCCAGCGCGGGAGCTGCTCCCCCGGATACCACTTGCCCTGGCCGATGTGCAGGAGGCCTCCGGGGGCGAAGCGGCCCTTGAGCCGCAGCAGGAGATCCTCGGCCAGGTGCTTCTTGGTGGGTCCGAGGGCGGCGGTGTTCCATTCGTCCCCGTCCATGTCGTCGATGGAGACGAAGGTGGGCTCGCCCCCCATGGTGAGGCGGACGTCGTTGGCCGCGAGCTCCGCGTCCACCTGGTGACCCAGGGCCTCGATGGCTCGCCACTGCTCCTCGGTATAGGGCTTGGTGACCCGCGGGTCCTCGTGAATCCGGGTGACCCGATTGTGGAAATAGAACTCCACCTCGCACTTGTCGGTGAAGCCCGTGATGGCGGCGGCGCTCAGGGGGTCAGGGGAGGCGGCGAGCGGGATATGGCCCTCGCCGGCGAAGAGTCCAGAGGTCGGATCCAAGCCGATCCAGCCGGCACCGGGGGCATAGACCTCCGCCCAGGCGTGCAGGTCGGTGAAGTCGTTCTCCGGACCCGATGGGCCGTCGAGAGACTTCACGTCCGCCATGAGCTGGACCAGGTAGCCCGAGACGAAACGGGCGGCGAACCCCAGGTGACGCAGGATCTGAACCAGGAGCCAGGCCGAATCCCGGCAGGAGCCCCTGGCGAGGCTCAGGGTCTCCTCGCAGGTCTGGATGCCGGGCTCCATGCGGATCACATAGCCGAGCGCCTCGTGGAGTCGCCTGTTCAGGTCCACCAGGAAGTAGACGGTCTCCCGCGGCGTGCGGTCCACACCCGCGAGCCACTGGTTCAAGAGGGGTCCGTCCTCCTTGATCTCCAGGTACGGGGTCAGCTCCTTGGTGAGCTGCGGGTCGTACCGGAAGGGGAACTTGTAGGCGTACTCCTCGAGGAAGAAGTCGAAGGGGTTGATCGTGATCATCTCCGCGATCACGTCCACCTCCACCGTGAGCTTTCGCGCCTTCTCCGGGAAGACCAGCCGTGCCAGATAGTTGCCGAAGGGATCCTGTTGCCAGTTCAGGAAGTGCTGCTCCGGCTGGATCTTGAGCGAGTAGCCCTTGATCGGGGTACGGCAGTGGGGCGCGGGGCGCAGCCGCACCACGTGGGGCGAGAGGGACACCAGACGGTCGAACCGGTACTCGGTCTTGTGGTTGATGGCAATGAGGATCGACATGAGTGTCGGGGCTCCGGGGCAGCGGCTTGGGGATACGGAAGGGGCCGCAGGAATCGTTCCAGCGTGGGCCGCGAATGGTAGCCCCAGCAACCGTGGGGAGTCCAACTCGGTTTGCGCCCCAGAATAGGGCGCAGATCAGACACTTGTCATCATGAGCGCCCCAAGCTGGATACCCTTGGGTCGCCAAGGTGGGGTGACGCAGAAAGTGGGTTACCCCGGGGCGGCCAACGCTCGCGCTCGCTCGTTTGGCAAACTCGGGAGATTGACCGGCCCAGGCACCGATCGCGGATCCATGCGGATCGAGAGTCGGTCGGTGGTTCGAATGGCGGGGGCCGCAAGCTCGACGTCGGTGCGACTTGCGCCGGCTACGGGGTCAAATGCCCGGATGATGCCGGCCTGCGCCGCGAACCGCCACCTAGAAAGGGCCCAAGTGGCGCGACTCTCGACGCGCTCTATTTTCAGTGGCTTATCGCCAACGAAAACGCCGCGCGATCCCTTGCCCGGACGGGATAGGCTTTGATCAGCGCCTTGTATGGACCCCGGCCGGCATCCTGGTCCACCGGGGAATCGAACCCAGGAGGCGAGGCTGCCCAGTTGGGCAGCCTCGCCAACCGCTCCTCAATCGTCTCCTTCGTCGTCATCGCGATCCGGCCCCCGGCACGGGGCACGCGCGACTGGACTGGCCGCGCTTACCTGCGCCTGGTAGCGCACCTGAATCCGACAAGGTGCTGCCGAGAGGCGCATCTCCAGCTTGAACCGACCGTTGCGGTTGGTCCTGGCGGTCCCGAGGACACTGCCGGTATCGGCGTCGAGGACGGTCAGGGTGACGCGGGCCGGAGCACCGCTGCCCCGGCCGGTGAGCTTCCGGCCTCTGGAGCTCCAGCGCAGCTCAGTGAACCGCACCCCCAACGCGGGTGACGGGGTGGGACTGCGTAGCTCGACGACCACCGTCGCGCCCGCGCTCCCGCCCTGGCCGTCGGCGACGGTGTAGGTGAAGCTGTCGGCACCGCTGAACCCACTGTTCGGCGCGTAGGTCACACCGGCCCCGTTGATGCTCGTCCTTCCGTTGGCAGCGGACGACACCTGGGCTACGGTCAGCGCATCCCCCTCGACATCGCCGTCGTTCGCAAGAACATCGACGGTCACGGGCGTCCCGTAAGTCGTCGTCGCGGTATCGTCTGCCGCAGTAGGCGGATCGTTGACCCCGCGAACCGTGACCCTCACCGTGGCCGCAGCGGATCCGCCTCGGCCGTCCACCACCCTGTAGGTGAAGCTGTCGACCCCGAACCAGTTCAAGCTTGGCGTGTAGAGGAGCGAGCCGCCAGCTTGCCGAACCGAACCGGCAGTGGCGGGGCCGACGGATTCGAGCGTCAGTGGATCGCCATCTGGGTCGCTGTCGTTAGCGAGCACCGAGACCGAGATACTGACGTCTTCATCCGTGGACACCGAGTCATCGGCTGCGACAGGTGACCGGTTGACGGGCGGAGAGGTGCCGCCGCCGACACAGTCTGCCGGCGCATTCGCGACATCCCGCTCGCCGAAACGGCCTGCGATCTCGACGCGCACCCGGCAGGGAGCCCCGGTGAGACCCTCGAGCTCCAGCTCGTAGCCGAGACGGCCGTCGTCGGAGCGCGCGACGGTCGTGCCAAGCACGGCGCCGGTTTCGGCGTTGGTCAGGGTGACCAGGGCGCCGGCGGTATGCCAGCGTCCCTCGACCTCCAGCGCGCTCTCCGAGGGGCTCCACGAGGCGCGGGTGATTTCGACGCCCTCAGCCACGCCATTGTTCACCACGAAGCCGGCTTGAACCGCGACGGTCTGGCTCGTATCGAGGGTCACCTCCGCGACGATCTCGTGGGTGCCGTCGGTCAGGGCGCGGGAGTCCAGGGGGTTCGCCACGGTCGCGGTCCCGCCGGCGAAGTCCCAGGGGGGTCGATTCTCGGTCTGGCGCAGCTCGCCGTCCAGGTAATAGCGAACCTGGACGATACCCGACACCGAGGGGACGAAGACGTGCAGGTTGCCGGACACCACGGCCCCGTCGAGCGTCGACGCCGGGTCACGGTCGGTCTCCTGGCTGTATTGGAGGGCCAGGGACGGGCCTCCGCCGCCTTCGGCAACGAGTCCCCCGACGCAGTCGCTACCGTCGCACTCCCCGTCCGCGCCGTCTGTCAGGCCATCGCAGTCGTTGTCGATACCGTCCCCGCACGACTCGATCGCCCCGGGGTTGACGGCCGCGTCGTCGTCGCTGCAATCCGCGGGGCCGCAGATGCCGCCCTCGGGGCTGAACAGATCCCCATCGGCGTCTCCGCAGGTCGGGCCCGTGGATACTCCAGGCTCCACGATGACGGTGCGGACATCCGGCGTCGGGTCAGCCTCGCCCCGGCTGTCGGTCACGATCAGGCTCACCGCAAAGGTGCCGACGACATTCAACTGGACCGGCCCCGGGCTCTGGACAGACGCGTCGGCGGCTGCACCCCCGAAGTCCCATCTGAAGCTCAGCGCATCGCCCTCGGCATCGACGCCGGAGCCGGTGAAGATCACGGACTCGCCCTGGCTCACCCTGATATTGGAAGACGGAGCGGTGATCGTGCCGTCCGGGGGCGTGTTGGTCGGTAAAGCCGACTGAACGGTGATGACTCGGGTCGCGGGGGTGGCGTCGGAGTTGCCCCTGTTGTCGGAGACCACGAGTGTGGCCGTGTAGATGCCCGCGGTGGCGTAGATCACGTTCCCCGGACTCTGGGCGCTCGAGCTACTTGGGCTGCCTCCGGGGAAGGCCCAGCTGTAGGCTATCGGGTCGCCCTCCGGATCCATGGCGGAACCGCGGAAGTTGACCGCCGCTCCTTGCGAGATGCCCTGGTCAGACGCCGGCGAAACGATGATGCCATCGGGTGGCCCGTTGGTTGCGATCGGGCCACAGAAGTTGATCCAACCGTTGCTGCTGGTTTGGCCGTTGTAGTACCAGGTCCACTCCGGCTCCACGGGGGCCGAGTAACTCCCGGTATGACAAACAGAGCAATCACCCTGTACGGGCGCAACGGTGCCCTGGGAGATACAGAAATTGTCGACATTGGTCCCGAAACTGCGTTGCGCATATGCGTTCGCAGCCCAGGCACCGATAATGAGGACGATGAGGGAAGCTGCCGCCCCACGCCCGACGCTCGCGTTCCGCATGCTGGTGCCCCCCGCTGCCTTCACTGGATCTGGACAGTAAGAAGGGACTGCCCTTCGGGATCGGAAAGATGCACCGCACACCCCATACAGGGGTCGAAGCTGTGTATCGTTCTCAAGATCTCCAGCGGCTGCCCGGGATCCTGCAGGGTGTGACCCTTGAGGGCAGCATCATAGGGCCCCTCCAACCCATTGTGGTCACGGGGACCGGCGTTCCACGTCGTTGGCACCACCGCCTGATAATTTCCGATACGTCCGTTATTGATCACGATCCAATGTGCCAACGCGCCTCGCGGCGCCTCGAGGAAGCCTACCCCCTGGGCCTGCACCGGCCAGGTGCCGGGGCGGAAGCGGTTATCGTCGAACACGGTCAGATTTCCGTCCGCGATGTTGCTCATCAGCCGCTCATGCCAGACCGGCATCTGATCCGCCAGGACTTTGCACTCAATGCCGCGAGCCGCCGTGCGGCCTAGCGTCGAGAACAGGGCACCCAGCGGCAGCTTCAGCTCGGAAAGCACCGAATTCACCACCTCCTGCACCACCTCATTGCCCTGGGCAAACATGATCAGGACGCGCGCCAGGGGCCCCACCTCCATGGGATAGCCGCGCCACCTTGGGGACTTCAACCACGAGTACTCGGCCTCAAGGTCGAGGTTCGTATAGGCGCTGGTGGGTCCCGAGTAACGGGGCTTCGTCTCGCCCTCGTAGGGATGGAGCGCAGCCTCCTTCCCACCTGAGTAGTCGTACCAGGAGTGACTGATCAACTCCTGCACCTGCGCCGTATCATTCAGGTCCACCGAGAGAACGTTTCGAAGGTCGCGGTCGAGGATTGCGCCGCGCGGGAAGAAAAACGTCGATTCATCGTTGACGTCGTATTGCGGGAAATCACCGAACGCGAGGAAGTTTCCTAGTCCCTCCCCTTTCGTCGCCCAGTCCTTGTAGAACCGGGCGATGGCAAGCAGGTCAGGGATATAGACCTGATCTACGAAGGTGCGGGCCTGCGCGATAATCTCGCCGACCAAGCCTAGCTTCGACACGTTGACCGCCGTGGCGTCGCCGAGGGTGCTGATCGCAGAGGGCATACCGCCCACAGCGAAGCTCGGGTGCGGGTTCTTGCCGCCGAATATCGCGTGAACCTTCGCGATGTCCCGCTGCCAGGCAAGCGCCTCCAGATAATGGGTGACCGCCAGCAGGTTGATCTCGGGCGGCAACTTGTATTCCGGATGACCCCAGTAGCCATTGTTGAATATGCCGAGCTGACCCGTATCGGCGAACCCCTTCAATTTCTGCTGCGCGGCCGCGAAATGCTCGACGGAGTTGTTTGGCCAGCGACTGATGCACTGCTGGATCCTGGCTGTCTCGGCCGGATCGGCACTCAGGGCCGAAAGCACATCCACCCAATCCATTGCGTGCAGGTGGTAGAAGTGGACCACGTGGTCCTGAATGTATTGGGCCCCGTTCATGAGGTTACGGATGATCTCCGCGTTCTCGGGAATGGCGATCTTGAGCGCGTCCTCCACGGCCCGAACGGAGGCGATCCCGTGGGAAGTCGTGCAGACACCACAGATGCGCTGGGTGAACGCCCAAGCGTCCCGGGGGTCGCGCCCCTGCATAATCTTCTCGATACCACGAACCATCGTCCCGCAGCTGGACGCGCGGGTGATCGTCCCGGTTGCGTCCAGCTCCGCCTCGACGCGCAAGTGTCCCTCGATGCGCGTAACCGGATCCACGACAACGATACCCATCTTGCTCCTCCAACTATTGTCCCGATGAACGGGAAGCCCGAGCCACACTCGCTTGGCCCGCTGCGTCGTTAATTTCTCTTGGCTCACCCAATGGGTGAAAGGGGCGGGGCCACACAAATGCCATCGCGGTCTGGCATAGCCCCTTCGTCCCTGTAAAGATCCGACTTGTCCCAGAAGCCCGGCTCAGAGCAACCGATGCAGCCGTGGCCCGAATACATCGGGTAGCTGGTACCCTGGTTCCACTTGAGGGAGGAGCAGGCGTTGCGGGTCGTCATGCCCCTGCACCCCAGAAGGGCCAGACAATAGCCGAGACGCGCCCCTTCGTCATCGAACGAGAGCGCAAACCGCTCATTATTGAAGTGCTCGATGCGGCTACAGCAATCGTGCATCGTCCTGCCGTAATAGACCTTTGGGCGCAGCACATCGTCCAGCTCGGGAACCATGCCAAAGGCCAGGAAATGAGCGATGACGCCGGTAAGAACCTCGGGATTGGGCGGACAGCCCGGAACGTTGACCAACGGCTGTTCCGAGACCAGCCCCTGCTTCATTAGTGATTCAACACCAGAGGCGCTGGACGGATTCGGATTGGAGGCCGGAAGACCGCCATAGGCAGCGCAGTTGCCAACCGCCAGAACGAGGGACGCTCCTGCGACAGCCTCACTAATGACATCGAGCGCCGAGCGCCCACCAACGGCCGACCAGAAGCCGTTGTCCTCCGTCGGAATTGAGCCATCCACAACCACGACATAGGGAATATTGCGGTCCATGAGTACCGCGTCGCGCGAAGCCTCGGCGCCCGCCCCTGCGGTCGCCATTAGGGTATTGTGGTAGTCGAGGGAAAGGTGGTCGAGAATCAGGGTCTCGACCGTTGGCTCGTAGGAGCGCAGCAGGGACTCACTGCAACCCGTGCATTCTTGCCCGGAGAGCCATATGACCGCTGGACGAGGGGAATCCGCAAGGGCCGCCGCAAAGACCGCCGCCTTCTGTGCCGGGAGGGCAAGGGCGGAGCCGGTCACGGCGCAGAACTTCAAGAAATCTCTTCGCGATACACCACGCCTTGCGAGGTACTGCCCGAGGTTAGCTTTCGCTGCCATACACTTGCCTGCTCGAAGTCGGGTTGCTGCTTACAGGCCGAGCCCCGGCGGGGTCGTTCGGCCGATGTCAAGTGAGAAAGGCGAGCGGTGATCATGCAAATAGGGATTGGGGTCGCAACCACGCATGACACCGTGCGCTGCGTCAATAGCAGAATGCGAGCTCGGATCTCGCCGCCCTACCTCCCGGGCAAGTTTGGTGGAATGTAAAGGGCGATGACGGAACCCCGTACTCACTTTGCCCCTTGGCGGGCCGGGGCAACGCTGATAGAGGTCGCATATAGGCAATGGACAAGGCGGGTGCGCTGAGGTGATCCCGCGAACCAAGGAGTTCCCGGTGGCATGAGGACTTCATTCCGCCCGGGAGCCGAATCCGATCACATTCGTTTACCGCCTTGTGATCCACATCGCCTGGGGCGCCCCCCGCAGAGGGTCCCGCGGTCTATTCCTCCCCGGAGCCGGCGCGGGAGAAGCCCGTCGAACGGTGCTTCGGGCTCTCTTTGGCCGGAGGATTTGCTACAGGCGCGAACAAGAAGACCTTGCGCCAGATGGCCAGGACCGTGGCCTTCGTCACTGGGAAGTATGGAAGCACCGACTCAACGCTTCCCGAGCGGACCAGGGATGACCCGCAGAGTGCGGGGACCGGGGGCGCCTGTATACGGAACGTGAGGAGACGCCCGCGGTTCGGGGGGCAAGCTGGTCAGCGACGAAGAAGGCCTTTCACGAGCGTCGCTTCAAGCGCACCAATTCGGCCCTTTGGACGATTCGCTCGCCCAAAACTGGGGCAGGACCTCCCATCGCCACGCCCTGTTTGAGCGCCGGGCTAGCTCTTACAGACCCGAACGTGTTTGGCATGGAATATGCTTCCCGGGTCTCAGTCACCCTCTGAGTCATAGGGCGTCCGCACCATGCTGAGGCAGATCCAGAACAGCAGCGCCGGCCATTTCCAGTCGTCGTTTTCGGGACCGACACCGGCCATGGCCTACCACGAGTTCTACCGGGACGACTTTCAGCCCCGGGAGCATTACCGGCCCATGTGGGAGCACATCCAGAGCGCCGGGCAGCAGATGCTTGGCGCGAAGGCGCATGAGGCGCACCTGGCGCTCCATACCGAGGGGGTCACCTTCACGGTCTACTCCAACGACGAGGGGATCGAGCGAGTCTGGCCCTTCGATATCCTCCCGCGCATCATCACTGCGGGCGAGTGGAACCTGCTGGAGGCCGGACTCAAGCAGCGCATCCGGGCCCTGAATCTGTTCCTCAAGGATCTCTACCACGGCCAGCACATCCTCAAGGACGGGGTGGTGCCCCCGGAGCTGATCTACCGCGGCAAGGACTTCCGTCGCGAGATCATGGACATCGATCCTCCCCACGACATCTACACCCATATCAGCGGGGTCGATCTGATCCGCGACGAGGCGGGCCGCTACCTGGTCCTCGAGGACAACCTGCGCACGCCATCCGGCGTCTCCTACATGATCGAGAACCGCATCGTGGAGCGGCGCATCCTGCCGGAGTTTTTCAGCCGCTACCGCGTGCGCCGGGTGGAGCACTACCCGGCACTGCTGCTCCAGGCCCTGCGCTTCCTGTCGCCGCGCGGAGCCGACGAGGCCACCATCGTGGTCCTGACCCCGGGGATCTACAACGCGGCCTATTTCGAGCACACCTTCCTGGCCAAGGAGATGGGCGTGGAGCTGGCGGAGGGACGGGACCTGGTGTGCAAGAACGACAAGGTCTATCTCAAGACCACCCACGGCCTGCGGCAGGTGGACGTGATCTACCGGCGGGTGGACGACGACTTCCTGGACCCCTTGGTCTTCCGCTCCGAGTCCGCCCTCGGGGTAGCCGGCGTCATCGACGCCTGGCGCGCCGGCAACGTGGCCCTGGTGAACGCGCCCGGCAGCGGAATCGCCGACGACAAGGCCGTCTATGCCTATGTTCCGGAGATCATTCGCTACTACCTGGGAGAGGCCCCCATCCTGCAGAACGTGCCTACGTACCAGATGACGGATCCCCAGGATCAGGCTTATGTGCTCGACAACATGGAGAAGATGGTAGTCAAGGCGGTGGCGGAGTCCGGGGGTTACGGTATGCTCATGGGGCCCTCCTCCACCCCGAGCCAGCGGGCTGAGTTCGCCAAGAAGATTCAGGACAACCCGCGCAACTACATCGCCCAGCCCGTGGTCCAGATCTCCCGTCACATCTGCTATCTGGAGGGGGAGCTGGAGTCCAGGCACCTGGATCTCCGACCCTTCATCATCTATGGGGACGGAATCGAGGTGGTCCCTGGTGGCCTGACCCGGGTGGCCATGACCAAAGGGTCCCTCGTGGTCAACTCCTCCCAAGGTGGCGGCAGCAAGGACACCTGGGTGCTCGCCGATTAAGCATGCTGAGCCGCATCGGGGAGTCTCTTTATTGGATGACGCGCAACCTGGAGCGGGCCGACGATACGGCGCGCATCCTGGATATCAACGTCCTCTACATGCTGGAGGCGGACGAGGGGGCGACCGAGGAGAACCAGTGGCAGCCCCTGCTCAATATCGTCGGCGCGGATGAGCTCTATCCCCAGCGCTATCCCGACAATCGGGTGACGGTACAGCGTGTCATCCACCTGCTGACCCAGGAGCGCGAGAATCCAGGCTCCCTCTACAACAGCCTGCGCCTGGCCAGGGAGAACGCCCGGGTCGTGCGCGACCGCATCTCCAACGAGATGTGGGAGGCGATCAACGAATTTTGGCTCTCGGTGGACAAGCACCTCAAGGCCACCCTCCAGCCCTGGCGGGCGGCGGAGTTCTACGCCTATGTCCACCGCGAGGTGGCCACCTTCTTCGGACTCGCCCAGAGCACCATGATGCGCGGCGAGCCCTATGGATTCACGGTGCTGGGTAGTCTCCAGGAGCGGGCGGACATGACCGCCCGCATCCTGGACGTGCGCTATCACCTGCTGCTGCCGGACCTGAGCCTGGTCGGCTCGCCCCTCGACTACTATCAGTGGGGTGCGCTCCTCAAGTCCCTATCGGGATTCGAGTCGTATCGACGGATGTACCAGAGCGGCATCCGACCCATCGACGTCGTGGAGTTCACGGTTCTCAATCCCGACTTTCCGCGGTCCCTCGTGTACTGCCTGGACGGCATGGAACGGGCCCTCGAGCGGATCGGCTCCGTGTCCGTGGGGGCTGTGCCCGCTGCCATGGGGGCCCTGCGGGGCCACCTGGACGGGGCCACACCCCAAGGCATCCTCGATCAAGGCCTACACGAATATCTCGACCAATTCCTCGCGCTGCTCGCCGAGCTGACCGCCGCCCTCCAGGGGGACTATTTCGAGGCCCATCTGGGGGACGAATTGTGAGCCGGCGATCGGCGGGGGAAAGGGACCAATGAGGTACCGGATCGACCACCACTGGCTGATGCGCTACGCCGCACCTGTGCGGGAGCACCACATCCAGGTCCGGCTGGCACCCTGGTCGGACGAGGGCCAGACCCTCACCCGGCTCGAGCTGAATGTGACCCCAGAGGTACCGGCGGTCGCACGCCGCGACGGCTTCGGCAACCTCTCCCACCACTTCGCCGTTCTGGGCGCCCATCAAGCGGTGGAGTTCGAGTTGTGCGCGGAGGTCGAGACCCGCCTCTCCAACCCCTTTGATTTCCCCCCGGTGGAGCCCGCTCGGGAGCGGTCCTGGCTGGAGCACAGCCTCCACGAGGCCCCGCGTCTGTGGGACTTCGTGCTCCACCAGGGACCACTCACCGCGGCACTACCGGAGGAGGTCCCAGGGGGCGCGGTTCCCGACTGGCAGCCGGGCATCCCCCTGCTGACCCAGATCCAGGAGGCCTTCGCGTGGATCAAGGCGGTCGCCGAGTATGACCCCGAGGCGCAGGACTCGGTCTCGGCCCTCCCGGCCCTCTTCGACGCCGGCCGCGGCACGGCGGCGGATCTCTCGCACCTGCTGATCGCCCTGCTGCGCCGCTGGGGCGTGCCGGCCCGTTTCGTCTCCGGCTACCAGGATGCGGCCTACTTCGAACCGGACGAGGAAGCACCGGCGGGCGCCGAGCCGCGACCCCAAAGGCTGCACAACTGGACGGAGGCCCTGATCCCAGGGGCAGGCTGGCGAGGTTTCGACCCGGCCCTGGCGCTCCTGGCGGACGAAACCTATATCCGGGTGGCGGTGGGCCGAGATGCGAGCGACGTCAGCCCCCTGCGGCAGACCAGCAAGGGGTCGGGGGATGCGCCGATCGTCGAGGAACGTCTCTCCGTCACGCGGCTACCGGAGGAGGGCATCCTCGTGAGCGCACCGATCGACGGCATGGGACAAAGCCAGGAAACCGAGACGGGCAGTCGCGTCCGCGGTTCGACCGAAAACCAGGCCTGAGGAACCCGCGTTGGCCGCTGCTGCCCGCGGCTCAGCGCCCCGACAACCCCTCGCCAAAGACATCGCATCCCATCCCTAGGTTGCCGTAGCTAAACCCCTCGTGGAGACCCCGACGGGGCTGGCGGTCCAATGGGCCGACACGACCGCGGTGGCGCGGGGACGCGGCAGACGGGCCCCCGGCCCCGAAAGACGGCAACAGTCGGATCCTCGGACAGCAGGATGTCCGGGGCGCCGTGGGACAGAAACAAGGTCGGCATCAAGGCGTCCATGAGCGCTCCGCGGGATTGGCGTTGCCAAAGCTTATCCCGCCATCGCCGGGGCGGCGAAGACCCAAGGCTCGGCTCTCCGGGATCGCCCGCATCGCGCGAGATGCGCCGGGGACCCTGGCGGGCCCCGTGTCCGGGTCGGGTTTAGACTGAGGGACATCGTCGCGCCACCGCCCCGATCCCGGATCCGTTCCATGGCCTTCGTGCTGAAACCACGCCACATCAGACTCGAGGGGAGCTGCCACCTGGAGCTGGCGCCCGATGGGTCACACCCCGACCGCTATCTGGTCCGTTTCTGCGGGCTCGATCGGGATCCAGCCGCCCGCGCCGCGACCCAACGGGCGCGGGTGCGGCTCATGCTGGCCCATCTCCATGGCGAGGCGCCCTTTCCGAGTCCATTGCCTCCCAGGATCACCATCGGCTGGCTGGACCGTGCCGGGTGGCACGCGGGACGCTCCCCCCTGGCCAGGGCCCTCGCGGAGATGGACGTGGTCCGCCAGGCCATGGCGGAGCTTGCCGATGACCTGATGCTACGGGTCGCGCTGGTCGCCGCCGCCGCGCAAGGCGAAGGGCAGACCCCACCCGACCAATCCGACCCGAACCGCTGAAGGCCCCGCCGTCCAGCGCCACCGGGCGCCGGCATGCCGACGTCCTTCGACAGCAGCGCACACCCCGGTCGCTTTACCCCCAACCGGCCAGCCCTTACAGTTTCCGCACCGATGGCGACACCCGCCCCTACCCGCGCCGCGCCTCACGCCAGACGCGCGGATCCAAGAGGAGATTTGAGCTTGAGCACGACCAAACACTGCCGACTGTTGATCCTGGGGTCGGGCCCCGCCGGCTACACCGCCGCGGTCTATGCCGCCCGCGCCAACCTCAGCCCCGTCCTGGTGACCGGATTGGAGCAGGGTGGCCAGCTCATGACCACCACGGAAGTGGACAACTGGGCCGGGGATCCGGATGGCGTCCAGGGTCCCGAGCTGATGGAGCGCATGCGCCGCCATGCGGAGCGCTTCGAGACCGAGATCATCTTCGATCACATCAATGCGGCGGAACTGGGCGAGCGCCCCTTCCGGCTCACCGGGGACTCGGCGGTCTACACCGCCGATGCCCTGATCATCGCCACCGGGGCCAGCGCCCGGTATCTCGGGCTCCCCTCGGAGCAGGCCTTCCGGGGCCGCGGGGTCTCCGCCTGCGCCACCTGTGACGGCTTCTTCTATCGCGGTCAGAAGGTGGCCGTGATCGGCGGGGGCAACACCGCGGTGGAGGAGGCCCTCTATCTCTCCAACATCGCCTCGGAGGTGACCCTGGTGCACCGCCGCGACGCCCTGCGGGCGGAGAAGATCCTGCAGCGGCACCTCTTGGAGAAGGCGGAGCACGGCAACGTCCGCCTGGCCTGGAACAGCACCCTCGATGAGGTGCTGGGGGACGCCTCGGGCGTGACCGGCATCCGCATCAAGAGCACCCTGGACGGCTCGACCCGGGACCTGGACCTGCAGGGGGTCTTCATCGCCATCGGCCACCAGCCGAATACCCAGCTCTTCGAGGGCCAGCTCGACATGGCCGGGGGTTACATCAAGGTGAAGAGCGGCACGGACGGAAACGCCACCGCCACCTCGGTGCCCGGTGTCTTCGCCGCCGGGGACGTCTCCGACCACGTCTACCGACAGGCGATCACCTCCGCCGGCACCGGCTGCATGGCGGCCCTGGACGCGGAGAAGTACCTCGACGCCCTGGCGGCCGAGGGCAAATGAGCCGCGGGCTCGCGGGGCATCCC
>JBAPYD010000091.1:0-2502 GCA_049284555.1 Chromatiaceae bacterium
GTTGAAAGGAGGGGCCGGACCGCGGCCTAGACCGCGGCCTCGTTCTCCTCGCCCGTGCGGATGCGCACCACCCGAGAGACCTCGGAGACGAAGATCTTGCCATCGCCGATCTTTCCAGTACGCGCGGCGCTGGTGATGGCGTTGATGCAGGCGTCCAGGTTCTCTTCCGTCACCACCAGCTCCACCTTGACCTTGGGCAGGAAATCCACCACGTACTCGGCGCCCCTGTAGAGCTCAGTGTGTCCCTTCTGGCGGCCGAAGCCCTTGACCTCAATGGCGGTCATGCCGGTGATTCCTGCCGCGGAAAGGGCCTCCCGCACGTCGTCGAGCTTGAAAGGCTTGATGATGGCTTCGACCTTCTTCATGGGTTGCTCCGGTTCCGAGTCAAGTCTTCTCAGGCTGCTGAGTATATGTGCCTGCTTCGGAGAAGAACAGGGACCTCGTGAAGCTGCGGATCATGGAGGCCTGGTGGTCTGCTCGAGCTCAGTCGCGGGGCGCGAAATGGACCGTCCGACCATTGAGTGGCTGCACCGGGCGGGCGTTGTCTCCGGTTGCCAGCGCGATGGGCCGAATGAGATCCGCATCGATCTCGAGGGGATGGGCGAGGACGAACCACTTAACGGGCTCGGTGCAGGGGGGCGAGCCGAGAGAGCCCGTGTAGGTGAAGTAGTCGCGATCCGAGGGCAGCAGGAAGAGCGGATTGACGCCCACCTGGGGCATCAGGACATGCTCTCCGGGACGCATCGGGAGATTCTCCACGATGCGCTTCAGGATACTGTTGAAGCGGTGGCCCGCCTGGACGCGAACCGCCACGATCACCGGTTGTCCCCGGCTGTCGCGGTGGATGAAGTGGATCTCCCCGGAGGCGCCCACACCGTTGATCAGGTGCTCTCCCGGGACGTGGAAGTGGACCTCGGTCAGGACGTAGGCGTTTCCGCGCAAACGCAGCTCACTGCCCCGTCCGGCAAGCAGGTGAACCCCATAGCCGTCGTTCACCAGTTCGAGGGCCTGGGAGCGGTAGCGGAAGACCAGGGGCAAATGGGGGATCCGCTCCACCGAGCGAATATCGATGGGGGACTGGAGACGACCGGTTGCGCACTGGGCGTAGTCCGGCGTGAGTGCCGCCCAGCGCTCGGGTCCCCGCTCCCCGGAGTAGGACCAGGGGACCGTCGGCTCGCTCGTGACAGGACCCTTCCCATACGCGCCGCTCGCGAGGACACCGGCGAGCACGACGAGCACCCCCAGCAGCGCTGGCGCCAGGGTACGCGCTCGAAAGGCCAACGCGCGGTCGAGCATCCCGCTCACTCCTTCTTGCGGCCCAACCCGGCAATCGGCACCACCTGTGTCGCCTGGGGCTCGTCCGCGTAATAGGGCCGTTCGCCACCGCGACCCTGGGCATCCGCCAACTCCTTCTCCCGCGCCGCGATCAGCGCAAGACATTGGCGCACGTCCCCGATGGTCCCTTCGGATAGGGGATGACGCATCCCCGGCGGGGGGGTCACGTCTTTGATGATCGCCGAGAGGGTCTTGCGCATGGCGATCAGGATCTGCTGCTCCTTGGTTAGCTCACTCATATCAATTTAGCTCATTTAACTCGCGTCGGCTGGTCAATTGGAGCCTGAGGCTCCGGGATGTCTGGGCGGTACGGTGTCCGGCCCGCAGCAAATCTGGGGGCGGTCGGCCATCTATTCAGTCCTGCCCGGAGGATTCCTGGCCAGTGACCAACGCCGCCAGGTCCGCCTCGTCGATCACCCGCACGCCGAGGTCACGGGCCTTCTCCAGCTTGGACCCGGCCTCCGCGCCGGCCAGCACGTAGTCGGTCCGCCCGGAGACGCTCCCGGTGACCTTGGCCCCAAGGGACTCCAGCTGCGCCTTGACCGCCTCCCTGGGTCGGGCCAGGGTACCCGTGATCACAATGGTCTTGCCCTCCAGGGGCCGATCCCCGGCTTCGGTGGATCCCGTGGTTTCCGGCCAGTGGACCCCGGCCTCGATCAGTCGCTGGATCGCCTCGCGATTGTGCGCCTGGGCGAGAAAGCCCGCGATATGGGCCGCCACCACCGGACCCACCCCCTCCACCGCGGTGGTGTCCCCCTCGAGGTCCTCGATCCGGTTGAAGCGCGCCGCCAGGGCGGCCGCGGTTGCCTCGCCGACCTCCCGGATGCCCAAGGCGTAGATGAAGCGGGCGAAGGTGGTGGCCTTGCTGCGCTCCAGCGCGGCGATGACATTCGCCGCGGACTTCTCCCCCATGCGCTCCAGGGCCGCGAGCTGCTCGGCCTCGAGGTGGTAGAGGTCCGCGGGCTCGTGGACCAGGTCCAGCTCCACGAGCTGGTCGACCAGCTTCTCCCCCAGGCCCTCGATGTCCATGGCCCTGCGGGAGGCGAAGTGACGCAAGGACTCCTTGCGTTGGGCCGGGCAGTAGAGTCCGCCGGTGCAGCGGGCCACCGCCTCCCCGGGCGGACGGATCACGTCGGACCCGCAGACGGGGCAGTGGCGGGGCAGCTC
>JBAPYD010000092.1:0-2031 GCA_049284555.1 Chromatiaceae bacterium
GACGGGGCCTCCACCACGGGGGGCGGGGAGCCGGTCGACGCGGAGGGCCCCCGGCCGGAGGATGCGGCCGAGGCCATCGAGCCCATCTTCCGCTTCCCCAGGGGGGTACGAGCCGGCCACTGCCTGCACGACCTCTTCGAGCACCTGGACTTTCGCGAGGCCGAGGGCCCCGGCCTGGAGCGGGAGGCCCGCGCCGCCCTCGCCCGGCACGGCATCGAGGATCTCTGGACACCCACCCTGGTCGAGCTGGTGGGGCGGGTCCTGGATACCCCCCTGACGTGCGAGGGTCTGCGGTTGCGGGGCCTTGGGCCGGAGGATCGGCGCAGCGAGCTGGAGTTCCACTTCTCCCTGAGGGGCCTCAGGACCGATGCCCTGGGGCGAGTGCTGGCGGACCATGGGGTAGCGGCCCAGGTCTCGCTCCCTACCGATCGACCGACGGGATCACTGGAAGGACTCATGAAGGGGTTCGTGGACCTGGTGCTGCGCCACGAGGATGGCTTCTACGTGCTCGACTACAAGTCCAACCACCTGGGGGATCGGCCGGAGGACTACGGCCCCGTCCAGATCGCCCGGGCCATGACAGAGCATCGGTACCATCTCCAGTCCCTCATCTACACCGTCGCCCTGCATCGCTACCTCAGGGGCCGGCTGCCCGGATACGACCCCGGGCGGCACCTCGGCGGCTCCCTCTACCTCTTCCTGCGCGGCATGCGACCAGAGCTGGGTCCCGAGCGGGGGGTATTCCGATCCAGACCCAGCCCGGCCCTGATCCAGGACCTGGACCGGATCCTCGGCGGATCGGAAGGAGCCCGGTCATGAGCCTCACCACCCAGTCGGACGGCCAGTCGCTGGCCCCATTGTCCCGCGCGGTCGCCGCCGGGGCGCTGCGTCCCGTGGACCAGTACTTCGCCCGCTGGCTGGGGGACGTGGCTGGCACCCCGACCCCCGGCCGACTCCTCGCCGCCGCCCTCGCCAGCCACCGGCTCGGACAGGGCCACGTCTGTTTCGAGCTGGGGAGCGTCGCCGGTCGCAACCCCTTTCCAGGCCTCTCGGACCTTCGGGCGCCCGACCTGCACAGCTGGCGCCAGGAGCTCATGGGATGGCCGGCGGTGGGCGGTCCAGGCGCCCACGCCCCCCTGGTGCTCGACGGAGAAGACAGGCTCTACCTCGGTCGTTACTGGCACTACGAGCGGAGCCTGGCGGAGGGGGTTCGGGCGAGGGCCGCATGGTCCGAGACGGACCCGGATCTCGGCCGGCTGCGGGAAGGCCTCGATCGGCTCTTTCCGCCGCTCCCGGACGGGGAGGTCGACTGGCAGCGGGTCGCCGCCGCGCTCGCGATGCTCCGGCCTCTGTGTGTGATCTCCGGCGGTCCCGGGACCGGCAAGACCCGCACCGTCACCGCCGTCCTCGCGCTCGCCATCGAGCAGGGACTCGGCCGGGGCGGGCTGCCCCGCATCGCGCTCGCCGCGCCCACCGGTAAGGCGGCCGCTCGGCTCACCGAGTCCATTCGGGGGGCCAAGGCCGCCTTCCTCGACGCGGGGGCCCTGGAGCCCGGCATCGCCGCGGCCATCCCGGAGGAGGCCCGGACCCTGCACCGGCTCCTCGGCACCCGCCCCGGTCGGGTGGCCCCCCGCCACGGGCCGGAGAATCCGCTGCATCTGGATCTGCTGGTGGTGGACGAGGCCTCCATGCTGGATCTGCCCCTGGCCTCGCGCCTCCTCGCGGCCCTCCCCGGGAGCTGCCGCCTGCTGCTGATCGGCGACCGGGACCAGCTCGCGTCGGTGCAGGCGGGCTCGGTGCTGGGAGACCTGTGCGGCCCGCAACGGGAGCCCCGCTACTCTCCGGGGCTCATTGCCAACCTGGAGTCGGTCGTCGGGGCGCGCCTGCCCCCGGACGCCAGGCTGGAGGGTCCGGTCGCCCCGATCCCCAACGCCATGGGGGACGCCATCGCGCTCCTGCGCCGCAGCTATCGGTTCGGCCCCGACAGCGGGATCCGGCGCCTCGCCTCCGCCGTCAACCGGGGGGATGGGC
>JBAPYD010000093.1:0-2642 GCA_049284555.1 Chromatiaceae bacterium
CCATCCATCTGCCCTTCCACGACCCCCACGGCGAGCCGCTGGAGTCGTTCATCGGGGTGCGAGACGACATTCGGGCCCGACTGGTTCCCGTGGTGCGCGAGGCCCTGGGGATTTGAAGCCATGACGACGGCCATCCTGACGTCCACCCTGACCTGCCCGCAATGCGGCCATCGCCGCGAAGAGCGCATGCCCACGGATGCCTGCCAGTGGTACTACGAGTGCCACGGGTGCGGCGCCCTGCTCAAGCCCAAGCCGGGAGACTGCTGTGTCTTCTGCTCCTACGGCTCCGTCCCCTGTCCGCCGGTGCAGCTGGCGGCGGAAGACGGCCCTTGCTGCGGCGCCAGCCCCCCGACTCACGGAGACAGCGCCCCATGACCGCCCAATGCGAGGTCACCGCGAAGCGCGCCGTTGGCGCCCCCATGACGCTGTTCGAGCGTGGCTTGAGCCTCTGGGTTGCACTGTGCATCGTTGCCGGGGTCCTGCTGGGGCAGCTCGTGCCGGCGCCCTTTCAGGCCCTGGGCCGCATGGAGGTCGCCCAGGTCAACATCCCCGTCGGTCTTCTCATCTGGGTGATGATCATCCCGATGCTGATGAAGATCGACTTCGGCGCCCTGCATCAGGTGAAGGAGCACTGGCGCGGCATCGGCGTGACGCTCTTCGTCAACTGGGCGGTGAAGCCCTTCTCCATGGCCCTGCTGGCCTGGCTGTTCATCCGCCACTGGTTTGCCCCCTGGCTGCCCGCGGAGCAGCTGGACAGCTATGTGGCCGGACTCATCCTGCTGGCCGCCGCCCCCTGCACGGCCATGGTGTTCGTCTGGAGCCGGCTGTCGGACGGCGATCCCTACTTCACCCTGTCTCAGGTGGCGCTCAACGACACCATCATGATCTTCGCCTTCGCCCCCATCGTCGGACTGCTGCTGGGGCTCTCGGCTATCGTTGTGCCCTGGGATACCCTGCTCACCTCGGTGGCGCTCTACATCGTCATCCCGGTGATCCTTGCCCAGGTCTGGCGCAAGGCCCTGCTCAGAAAGGGTCAGGCGCGTTTCGATGCCACCCTGGCCACGCTTGGGCACGCGTCGATCCTGGCCCTTCTGGCCACCCTGGTGCTGCTGTTCGCCTTCCAGGGCGAGGCCATCCTCGAGCAGCCGCTGATCATCGCCCTGCTGGCGGTGCCGATCCTAATTCAGGTCTTCTTCAACTCCGCGCTGGCCTACTGGCTCAACCGCAAGGTGGGCGAGAAGCACAATGTGGCCTGCCCCTCGGCCCTGATCGGTGCATCGAACTTCTTCGAACTGGCCGTGGCGGCGGCGATCTCGCTCTTCGGCTTCCAGTCGGGCGCCGCCCTGGCCACGGTCGTCGGGGTGCTCATCGAGGTCCCGGTGATGCTGCTCGTGGTCAGGATCGTCAACCGGACCAAAAGCTGGTACGAGCGCGGCCTCGCCACCCGCTGAGGATTGTCCATGCGCAGGCTCATCACCCCTATCGCCCTGCCATCCCCGGGCGGGTTGCCGCGGTCCGGCGGGCACAACGCGCAGAGTGCCTTCCGTGCCCTGAAGCAGCTTAATCCGGAGGCCCGGTAGCACCCGCCGCCGTGTTCGACGCCCTCGCCACCCTGCTGGTCTACCAGGCCCTGGGCCTGGACCCCGCGAGCCGTGCCGGCGCGGCCCTGCACTTCTTCGTCATGGACGTGGCGAAGATCTTCGTCCTGCTGGTCGTGGTGATCTACCTGATGGGCCTCTTCCGGGCCCTCCTCTCCCCGGAGCGGGTGCGCGAGTACGTGCGCGGCAAGCCCCAATGGCTCGCCCGTGCCCTGGCCATCCTGTTGGGCGCGGTCACGCCCTTCTGCTCCTGCTCCTCGGTGCCGCTCTTCATCGGCTTCGTGGAGGCGGGCATTCCCCTCGGGGTGACCTTCAGTTTCCTGATCGCCAGTCCCATGATCAACGAGGTGGCGGTGGTCATCCTGGCGGGCATCCTCGGCTGGAAGCTCACCCTGGTCTACGTGGGCGCGGGCCTGGCGGTGGCCTGGATCGGAGGCCTGGTCATGGAGCGCTTCAAGCCGGAGCGGTGGGTGGAGGACTACGTGTGGCAGATCCGCATGGGCCAGATGCAGGCGCCGGCGGTGGACCGCACCTGGGCCGGTCGTCACCGCTACGCGGTCGCGGAGGTGCGCGAGATCGTCGGCCGTCTGTGGAAATGGGTGCTGGCCGGGATCGGTGTTGGCGCGCTCTTCCACGGCTTCGTGCCGGAGGACTGGGTGAGCACGCACCTGGGCGGCGGCAGCTGGCTCAGCGTGCCGGCGGCCGTGCTCGTGGGCATCCCCCTGTATTCCAACGCCACCGGCGTCATCCCGGTAGCCGAGGCCATGCTGGGCAAGGGGGTGGCGCTCGGAACCACCCTGGCCTTCATGATGAGCGTCGCCGCGCTCTCGCTGCCCGAGCTGATCATCCTGCGCCGGGTGATCCGCTGGCCGGCACTGGCCCTGTTCGTCGGGGTCCTGGCGGTGGCCATCGTCCTGGTCGGCTGGGGCTTCAATCTGATTTCCTGAGGAGCACGTCATGCACGAGCACGACCGTATTCGAGAGCAGGTGCGCGCCGCCTATGGCCAGGCCGCCCGGCAGGAGGAGGGCGGCTGCTGCCAACCC
>JBAPYD010000094.1:0-1560 GCA_049284555.1 Chromatiaceae bacterium
GCTCCATGCGCCGGACGGCCCAGGCCAGATTGACGGCCGTGGGGCGGGCCGCGGCGAGCCGCCCGAGGGCCGGCTCCATCGCCCCCTTCCAGCCGGAACCGGCCCTTGCATAGGCATCCCGGGCCGCGAGGACCACCCCGTAGGCCGCGGTGATTCCGATGGCGGGGGCACCTCGAACCGCCATGGTCCGGATCGCCTCCGCCACCGCGGCGGCGTCGTCCAGGGCCAGGAACTCGGCCCGCTCGGGCAGCAGGCGCTGGTCGGCCAGATAGAGACGCCCCCCATGCCAGACCGCCGCATGGTCCGGCCCCGGGGCGTCGGGAAGTCGATCCGGCAGGTTGGCGAGCAGCTCGGGCGCGGTCTGGTTCTCCACCGTTTGGGTCTCCATGGGTCTCCCCCCTCGTTTGAGGGTGTCGCAAAGGGTAGCCCGCGCGGCTCTGTCGCGGCGCAGGCCCGGACGGGTCGTCTGAAAAACAACAGCTTGCCTGCTTCTCCCCTCACCCCAACCCCTCTCCCCTCTGGGGCGAGGGGCTTCTACGACACCCTACGTTCGAGTGGGATGCAAGTTGTCGGACGGGCGGTTTCACGGCATTGTCGCCGATTAGACTTCAACCGCATAAGGATAGTCCCATGCACGCCGACCTCCTGATCCACGCCCAATGGGTCCTGCCCGTCGATGCGGGGGATCGCCAGCTCGCCGACCACGCGGTGGCGGTGCGCGATGGGCGCATCCTGGCGTTGCTGCCCTCGGAGGAGGCCCGGCGCTCCATCGAGGCCGACCGGGTGGTCGAGCTCCCTGGACACTGCCTGATCCCGGGTCTGGTCAACGCCCACACCCACGCCGCCATGACCTTGATGCGGGGTATGGCGGACGACCTGCCCCTCATGACCTGGCTCCACGACCACATCTGGCCCGCGGAGAAGCGCTGGGTGGACCCGGGCTTCGTGGGCGACGGCACCCGGCTCGCCCTGCTCGAGATGCTGCGCGGCGGCGTCACCTGCTTCAACGACATGTACTTCTTCCCCGAGGTCACCGCCCAGGCGGCGGCGGACGTGGGGATGCGGACCGTCGTCGGCATGATCGTCGTGGACTTTCCCACGGCCTACGCGGAGGACGCTCGGACCTACATCGCCAAGGGCCTGGCCCTGCACGACCGCTACCGCGGCCACCCCCTGATCCGGACCGCCTTCGCCCCCCACTCCCCTTATGCGGTCGCGGACGGGCCCCTGGAGCGGGTGCGGACCCTGGCGGACGAGCTGGAGGTCCAGGTGCACATCCATCTCCACGAGACCCGGGACGAGGTGGCCGCGTCGCTTCGGGACCACGGGGAGCGTCCCCTCGCCCGGCTGGACCGGCTGGGCCTGGTGGGTCCGGGCCTGATGGCGGTCCACATGACCCAGCTCGAGGAGCCGGAGATCGAGCGCCTGGCCGCCGCCGGGGCCCACGTGGTCCACTGCCCGGAGTCCAACCTCAAGCTCGCGAGCGGCTTCTGCCCCGCCGTGCGCCTGCTGGCGGCCGGGGTCAACGTGGCCCTCGGGACCGACGGGGCCGCCAGCAAC
>JBAPYD010000095.1:0-4292 GCA_049284555.1 Chromatiaceae bacterium
GCCTGCGGGCGCGCTGACCTGCACCCAACGATAGGTAATCAGGTCGCCATCGAGATCGAATGAGCTACTGCCGTCCAGGGCGACGGGGGTGGCCGTCAGCGTGTTGATATTCGGGCCGGCGTGCGCGATCGGAGACCTGTTCCATAGCTCGCCAACGACACTGACCGTGATATAGGTTCCCGGACCTCCCCGCACTTCGACCGTGATCTCGTTGGCCGTCTGAAGAGTGACGGGAATCTCAAGAATATCGACCTGCTTTCCGAAATCGCCGGGAGTGAAAAGTGTGACGCCGTTCACATATACCAGCGCACTCGTCACCCGGTCCGCGCCTGTCGTCACATTGCCATTGTGGACAACCAGGGTGAAGTCACCCTCCACGTCCGCCATGGTGAAGCTGTCGCGGAGCTGCTGTGGGGCCGCCGTGTCACGAGCGACCACGACGGGTCCGTAGAAGACGGTTTCCGCTCGTATCGACCAGCTCAGTCCAAGTAGCGCTAGAAAAAGGCAGCCCGAATTCAGAAGGATGGGCCAACGACGCTCCATGATGCCCCCTCAAATGATATGGGAATAGGATCTTCGACCGAGCCCAAGAGTGAGATTTTTGTAATACGTTACCAACCCGATAAGGTTCTGACAATACCCTAGAAGAAGTCCCAGTTCTAAAATCTGACACGCTATTTTTTTACACGCTCCGAATATTAGAATGCGCCAATATTAAGAAAGATTGGTCAACTCGGAATTGCTCAATGACCAGCGCTGATCATGAATAGGCAACCGGGAGGCCGCGTGCTCAAGATGATCGATTCCGCTGCGACCCGGGCTTTCGATCCCTTGGACCACGACCTGCACGGGCGGCGGGGCTTGTCGAGGGTTGGTCAACTGGCAACGCGCAGATGGCACGTGCGATCGTGGTGACTTCAGGGACTGTATCTGCCCGCTGAGCAGACCCCGCCGGTGGACGCCTTTCCGAGGCACCGGTGCGGGCGGGTTTCAAAGGGTTCGAAGTTGTCTGGTCGGGGGGCAGAGCTGTCGATGCCCTCGTGTTGCATCTACAACCGCCCCGCAGTCACGATGATCCTGCCTCCGGCGCCGCGCGGCCCGATGAAGCGACCCCGCTCCAGGCGGTTCGCGAGCAGGCACGGCCCCCGGCCATCCCGCCACAGGTTTTTGATACGATCCCCGCGCCGGCCGAGACGCAGGTCTGTCACGCCCCGGCGATCCTGACACGGGTACCCGAGGGCGGAGCGATCCCGGCTTCAGGTCGCGGGGAACACCCACCGGGTCGTCACATCGACCGCGCCCTGTATGGTGACCCCGCCCTCTCTGCCAACATGACCGAGACACTGGCCCACCTTAGGAATTAAGGTAGGGTGGTGCAGGGTGAGGACCCATGGCGAAAGAGAGAGACCCGATGACATTTGATCAAACTCCGCCTCCGGATCCGGAGGTGCTGGCCAAGCCGTCGCGGCGATGCCGCGCCCGCACGCCCTCGCTCAGCCTCACCTGCGCCCTATTGGTTGCCTCGGCGCCCGCATTGGCGCTGGTGGGCGGTGAGCCCGATTGCGACGGGCGTTTTGCCGCGGCGGTGACGATCCTCGGCGGTGAGGACTCAGGAACGCTTTGCTCGGCCACCAAGATTGGTGACCGGCGCTTCCTGACTGCCGCCCATTGCGTGTTGGACATGGGCTCGGGCCTCCTGCATCCCACCTATCAGCGCGGCGGGTTGTTCCGCATCAGCAATGCCGCGGCACCCGAGACCATCTCCGACTTCGTTGCCGTGCGGACGACCACGACCCATGTTCATCCGGAGTTCCGCGCGGGTCTCCATGATTTTCTGGCCTCCAGGGAGGAGCGCGTGGCCGGGTTAAAAAGGAGCTTCTCCGGTGCCGAGCTGGCCCGACGCATCGCGCGGCTCGAGGGAAACCACGTCTTCACGACACGGTTTCCCGACGTAGCCGTCATCGAGGTCGATCGGCTCACACCGGGCATCCCGACGGCAGATCTGGACCTGGAATCCTCCGTGGAGAACGCGACAGTGACCCTGGTCGGCTACGGCTGCCAATCGCTCAAGGCGTCGAAGCGGCGCTCCAAGGGTCCCAGCTATGGCACCCGGCGATGGGCCGACACGCAGGTCATGCGGGTCGATGTCATCAACTTCCACAGCTATGCACGGCGCACCCGTGCCGATGCGCCGACCTTGTGTCCAGGCGACTCCGGGGGTCCCGTGATTTACAAAGGCAAGGTCGTCGGCGTGCACGGCGCGGCCTTTGGCCATGATTCAGCCGGCGGTCCGCGCTCGAATATGGCCACAAACCTCAGCGAGCTCAGGCGGTGGCAGGAGCTTTCGGCGCCGAGACCGACCGATGGCGAAGCGGCCTCGCCCTCCCCGGGGGAGTCGCAGGCCGACTAGGCAAAGGCCCGCGCCTTGGACCGAGCCGCAGAGGCAACGGCTGGATCATCGATCGGCTACCCGCGCCGGGCTAACCTCGCTCAATTTTCCGTACACCTGATCCAGCATCCAGGCCCGGAAGAACTCGCCCAGGGCCTGGTCCTGGAAGACCTTGTTGATGAAGTCGCCGTGCTTCTCATGGCGGCTGACCAGGGCGTCGTCCAGGGCCTCGTGGAAGGGGACGGCGAAGTTGCCCTTGTCGTTGACCCTGGCCGCCTGTTGCAGGGCCTTATCGGCGACCAGCTGGTCGGTGACCCCGTCCACCAGGTCCTGGGCATCGAAGTCGGTGCCGAAGCGCTCGTTGATCAACTGAATGATGGTAGAGAGCTTCTCCGTAGGCGCCCTGCCCTTGCCGGTGCCGGTGTACTCGGGCCCGGGCAGCGCGCCGGTTCCCTCGGCCTTGAGGCTGAGGTCCCCCTCCGTCTCCAGCTTCAGCTTGAAGGAGGCCAGCACCACGTCGTCGCCCAGGTCCACCGGCCCCCCGGAGTCGGGCCGCGGCAGCTTGCGCAGCAGCATCCGCCCGTAGGCGTAGAGCTTCTCCAGGTCCGGGTCGGCGAAGGGCACGATCTGGCCGAGGAAGCCGTAGAGGCTCGTGAAGGCGGTCAGCTTGCCGCGAAACTCTTCCTGACGCTCCTGCCCCGCCTCGTCCGACTCGCTGGTCTTGAGCGCCTTGAAGCGGTCCACCGCCGGGTCGAGCCAGGCGTTGAGCTTGGCATTGTCGGCCAGGTTCTTGTCCCCCTTGAGCTTGAAGAAGACCGCCGCGAAGCCGTCCACCTCTGAGGGCGTGTAGATCTGGAGCTGCGCCAGCTCGTGCTCCAGCTCATGGAGGCGCTGGGGATCGACCTCGTCGGCCACGGTGGTGGACTGGTAGTAGTCCTGGAAGCTCGCCAGGATCGCCTCGCGCTCGTTGACGAAGTCGAGGACGAAGGTCTCCTCCTTGCCGGGTGAGGTCCGGTTCAATCGGGACAGGGTCTGCACCGCCTGGATGCCGTCGAGGCGCTTGTCGACGTACATGGCGCAGAGCAGCGGCTGGTCGAAGCCGGTCTGGTACTTGTTGGCGACGATCAGCACCTGGTAGTGGTTGCTCGCGAACCGGTCCGGCAGCTCCTTCTCCCTGATGCCGAGGTTCATCCCCGGCTCGGAGTAGGCCACCCCCTTCACCTGGTCGTCCTGGACCTCGCCCGAGAAGGCCACCAGACAGCGGATGTCGGTGTAGCCCTTGGCCTTCAGATGGGCGTCGAACGCCTGCTTGTAGCGAACCGCCATCAGCCGCGAGCCGGTCACCACCATCGCCTTGGCGCGCCCCTGGAGCCGGTGCATCACGCAGGAGCGGAAGTGCTCGATGATGATCTCCGTCTTCTGGGCGATGTTGGTCGGGTGCAGGTTGACGAAGCGGGCCAGGGCCGCGGCGGCCTTGTGCTTGTCCAGCTCCGGGTCTGCGGCGACCGACTTGGCGAGCTGGAAGAAGCGCTTGTAGGTGGTGTAGCCCTTGAGCACGTCGAGGATGAAGCCCTCCTCGATGGCCTGGCGCATGGAGTAGAGATGGAAGGGCGTGGGCTTGCCGTCGGCGCCTTTATGCCCGAACAGCTCCAGGGTCTTGTGCTTGGGCGTCGCGGTGAAGGCGAAGAAGCTCATGTTGGGCTGGGGCCCGCGGAACAGGGCGGCGCGCAGCGCGAGCTGATCCGGGGTGGAGAGGTCTTCGCCCTCTGCTTCGAGCCTGGCGGCGATGGAGCTGTCGGAGAGCAGCTCCTTGACGGTGACGGCCATCTCCCCGGTCTGGGAGGAGTGGGCCTCGTCCACGATGATGGCGTAGCGCCGGTCCGGCAGATGCTCGATCTTGTCC
>JBAPYD010000096.1:0-11207 GCA_049284555.1 Chromatiaceae bacterium
CTCGGCTGAGGGGTCGTCGTCCTCGAATGCCCCCGCCAAGGCGGCTTGGAGCTCTTCCAGATCGGCCCGCAGATAGCCGTCGGCATCGACGGCGTCGATGACGACCTCGGCGATGGCCTCGTCGCGGGGGCTCAATCGGCTCAGATTGAGCTGCCACTGCAGGTGGTCATGGAGGGTTTCGGGGCGACTTTGCTGGGCGAAGAGGTCGAAGTCGCCACCCTCGTCGCCTCCGCCCGAGGCGGGCAGATAGCTGTCGTACACGTCGTCCCAGCGGGTGTCCACGGGCAGCTCGTCGGGGATCTCGTTGCGCTCGCCTTGGACCTCGCGCTCGATGCTCGGCTCTGACGGGGCCGAAGCCCCCTCCGCGAGCTCCGCCGGGCCTCCCTGGGGCTCCACCGCCTCGCTGCCCGGGTAGGCCTCCGCCTCGTCGGCCTCCTCCAGCATGTAGTTGGTTTCGAGCGCCTCCTGGACTTCCTTGCGCAGCTCGATGGTGGAGAGCTGCAGCAGCTTGATCGCCTGCTGCAGCTGGGGCGTCATGGTGAGGTGCTGCCCGAGCCGAAGCTGAATGGTTTGCTTCATGTATCGCGAGGCGCTGAGTTACGGCAGGGACTCTGCAATAAGGGTGCCTATTGCAACGGTAGACTACCGCAACCGGGGGGGGAGTGCACCAGGTCCCAGCAGGGGAACCGGTCACATTGCGAAATCCGCCCCCAGGTACACCTCCCGGACCTGCCGGTTGGAGAGCAGGTCGGCAGGACTGCCCGCGGCGATCACGGTTCCGGAGCTGATGATGTAACCGCGATCGCAGATGTCCAGTGTCTCGCGGACGTTGTGGTCCGTGATGAGGACGCCGATGTTGCGGTCGCGCAGGTGGGAGACGATGGACTTGATGTCACCGACGGCGATCGGGTCCACGCCCGCGAAGGGCTCGTCGAGCAGCATCACCACGGGGTCCACCGCCAGGGCCCGGGCGATCTCGAGACGTCGACGCTCTCCGCCCGAGAGGCTCAGGGCCAGGGAGTTGCCCACGTGGGCGATCCCGAGCTCTTCGAGCAGGCGCTCGCAGCGTTCCCGCTGTTGGGATCGGTTGAGGTCGCGGCGGGTCTGCAGGATGGCGAGGATGTTGTCCCGCGCCGAGAGCTTGCGGAACACCGAGGGCTCCTGGGCCAGATAGCTCAGGCCGGCACCGGCCCGCGCGTGCATGGGCAGCAGGGTGATGTCGCGACCCTTGAGCTCGATGCGTCCGCGGTCCGCCGGGATCAGTCCGACGATGAGGTAGAAGCAGGTGGTCTTGCCTGCCCCGTTGGGTCCCAGGAGCCCGACCACCTCGCCCGTGTCCACCTCCACGCTGACGTCCTGGAGCACGTGGCGGCTGCGGTAGCTCTTCTTGAGCTGAAGCGCGCGCAGTGCACTCATGGGCCGGTCCGGTCCTGGCCCGCGTTCCGGGCGGCTCCCTGGGCTTGGTCCCCGGCCGGCGTCTGGGCAGGGGCCGGCGGGGGACCCTGGCTGTCCTTCTTCTCCGCGGGCTCGGGTGTGATGGTGATGTTGACCCGACCGGTTCCCCCCGCCCGCATCCGCTCCCGCGCGCGGTCGTAGATGATCCGCTCGCTGCTCAGCCGGTCCGTCCCCTGGATCAGCAGGGCGTCCTCGGTCAGGATCAGCTCGTCCTTCTCGGCGTTGTAGTCCATTCGCTTGGCGAAGGCCTGCACCTCTCCCTGCTCTCCCTCCAGCAGCTGCCGGTAGGTCGCTGGCTGGCCCAGGGCGATGATGTACTTAACGCGCCGGTCCTCCTGGTGATAAACCGTCACGTGGTCGGCGGTGAGCCGCATGCTGCCCTGGTTCACCTGCACATTGCCCACGTAGACGCTGGTGCTCTTGGCCTCGTCGAGCTCCACCTGGTCCGCCTCGATGAGCATCGGCTGCTTCTCGTCGTCCTTCAGGGCCCAGGCAGGGGTCAGGTGGAGGGCCAGCCCCAAGGCCGCGAGCATCCAGGCGCCCGCCGCGAGTGCGGTCGAATACGGCGGTCGCCGGATGGGTTGGGTCCCCGGGGGGACCTCGTGGTGTGTTCTCATGGTGGCGTTTCCTCGGGGCTTACCGTGACGGATCTTCCGGGGCGACGAACAGATGGGCGCGGCCGGGGAACTCGGCCCGCACCGGCTCGGCGAACCAGAGTCTCAGGCCCTGGGCGGTCAGCCAGTCCCGCTCGCTCTCGATGCGCACCGGTCGGTCCCCCTGGGCGTACTGCCGTCGGGGCCAGATGGTGACCTCCGAGGTGTCGAGCCGCACCGGCCGGCTGCCGCCCGAGCCTGCCCGCTCGATGCGCACCTCGTTGCTCAGTCGCACCTCGTCCCCGCCCCTGAGGACCAGCCCCTCACGGGATGCCGCCCGCCAGGGTGGACCCTCTGCCTCGTAAAGGGTCAGGCGCGGCAAGTCCAACTCGGCGAGATCCTCGCCGACATACTGCCGCATCTGCTCGGCAACCAGGCGCCGGCTGGGTTGCCCGGTGGGGCCCATCTCGATGGCCTCGAATCTCGAGGCCACGTAGTCCGGCGCGCGAGGTCTGGCTGGCTCCGGCGCCTTGGTGGACGACTGGCGCTCGAGCTGCCACCAGGCCAGGCCCCCCACGAGCGCTAAGACGAGGGCAAGGATGGCCTGTCTCGATGACCACACGGCGGCGCAGTCGCGGGTGTTGAGCCTGGGGGCGGGTTACAGATAGCGGGTCGTGATCCGATCCAGATTCCCCTGGGCCTCCAGGATGAGCTCGCAGACCTCCCGGGCGGCGCCGCGGCCCCCGCCCATGCCCGTGCTCCAGTGGGCATGCTGGCGAACCAGGGGGTGCGCATCGGCCACGGCGATGGCCAGTCCCACCCGGCGCATGATGGGCAGATCCACCACGTCGTCCCCCACGTAGGCAATCTCCCGGTCGGTGAGCCCCAAGGCCCCCTTGAGCTCGTCGTAGGCGGGCAGCTTGTCCCGACGCCCCTGGTAGACGTGGGCGATTCCCAGGCTCTCCATGCGCAGACGCACCACCTCGGAGGTGCGGCCGGTGATGACCGCCAGCAGCACCCCGGTCTCCTGGAGCGTGACCATGCCGTGGCCATCGCGGGAGTTGAAGGCCTTGTATTCCTGGCCGTCGTCACCGAGGAACAGGCTGCCGTCCGTCAACACTCCATCAACATCGAAGATGACCAGGCGGATCCTGGCGGCACGCTCTAGAATGTCCTGCATGGTTTCTCCTGGTCGTTCTCTCGTTTCGGGTTGGGTGATCGCTCGCGCGAGGCGCAACCGAGGGTCGGGGCCCTTCAGACTACCCCTGCCCGCAGCAAGTCGTGCATGTTGAGCGCCCCCGTCGGGCGGCCCTTTGGGTCCACGACGATGAGCCCGTTGATCGAGCGGGATTCCATCAGGTGCAGGGCGCTGGCGGCCAGGTCCGCGGCGGAGGCCGTCACGCAACCGCGGGTCATGACCTGATCCACGACGGTGCGGTGGACGTCGATGTCGCGATCCAGGGCCCGCCGGAGATCGCCGTCCGTGAAGATCCCGGCCAGCCGGCCCTCCCCATCCACGACCGCGCTCATTCCGAGCCCCTTGCGGGACATCTCCTCCAGGGTGGCGAGCAAGGGTGTGCCCAGGACGACCGTGGGGATGCGCTCCCCCTGGTGCATGACGTCCGCCACATGCAGCAGCAGGCGCCGGCCGAGGCTGCCGGCCGGGTGGGAGCGGGCAAAGTCATCCGCGGTGAAGCCGCGGGACTCCAGCAGGGCGACGGCCAGGGCGTCTCCCATGACGAGGGAGGCGGTGGTGCTCGAGGTCGGCGCCAGACCCAGGGGACAGGCCTCGGCCGCCACACTGACGTCGATGCTGACGTTGGCCTCCCGCGCCAGGGTCGAGCCGGCTCGGCCCGTCAACGCGATCAAGGGGACCCCCAGGCGCTTGATGATGGGCAGGATGGTCAGGATTTCTGCGGTCTCGCCCGAGTTCGAGAGGGCCAGAACCACGTCCTGGGGTGTGATCATTCCCAGGTCCCCGTGGCTGGCCTCGCCGGGGTGGACGAAGAAGGCGGGGCTGCCGGTGCTGGCCAGGGTGGCCGCAATCTTGCCGCCGATGTGGCCGGACTTGCCCATCCCGAGCACGACGATGCGCCCGGCGCAGGCAAGCATGTAGCGGCAGGCCTCCACGAAGCGCGCGTCGATCCGCTCTGCCAGCGCAGCGACGGCCGCGGCCTCGTTCTCGATGACTGCCCGTCCGAGGGCACGGATACGCTCCGGCTCTCCGGGGCCGACCGCGTATTTGTGGGCCCCGAGCTTCCGCGGTTCAGTCATGATGGTTTTCGGTCAGGGGCTGCAAACTGGGGATGAAGCGCCACAAAGATACACCAGCGGCCCCGTCGATTCCCCTCCCCGGCATGTGGCCCCGGTGGCTGGGGTCCCTCGTGCGCAAGTAAAGGCGTGAGGTGGCGACGATCCCCATATTGCCCCTGCGCACGGGCTGGGACCCCATGGCCGCAGGCCCTGGAGCGTATCCGCCGGATCTCCCGCCGGAGTGGCGCCTGAGCTATTTCGCCAACGCCTACTGGGGTGTCCTGGTGCCAGACACGCTCTGGCGTGGCGCCGGCCGGTACGAGGTGCAGTCGTGGGTTGCGGACACGCCGCCGCGTTTTCGCTTCTGCCTCGACCTGGGGGAGGGTGGCCCTGACGGTCCCCTGATCTCGGCGTGCGATGCCCTTGGGGATCGCCTGGGGGGCTTGGTGGTCCCTTGGTCCGCCCCGCCGCCATTCCCGGTTGCCGGTCTGCCCCTATGGATTCGGGTCCCGCCCGGAGGCCCCGAGCCGCGCCCGGGGGAGGGTGTGGGCCTCGCCTGGGAGGTCCCCGCCGATCTCGTCCGGGACCTGCGGCAGGCTCGCGGCTGGATCGAGGCCAAGGTTCGGGCACTTGGGGTGCAGGGTCCCGATGGGACGCATGCGCCCGGGTTGGGGAATCCCTCGCTGGCGCTGCTCGGTGACTGTCGCTTCGACGACCTCGAGCGCTGGCAGATCATGCTGGAGCTGATGGGACTGGCTTGACGCCCTTGCCCCACGCCAGGACAATGCCGAGCTTTGGCCGCGACGCCCGCCCCCACTCACCCAGGCGTCCGCCCTAGATCCAACCCGCATAAAGGTACCTATGGGACGGCAACGCCCCTCGGGCCCAAAGGGCGCCCGGCGTGCCAAGGCGCCGGTCGCCTCGCCCCCACGGACACCCCAAGCTCAGACACCCCCGGTGCCGGGTCGCGACCCGAGCGAGCCTCGGTCGGGGTCGGCCGAGGGTGTCTTGGTGCGCATCCGGGGCTTGTGCTTTCGTCACGGTTCCCGCGTCGTCTTCGACGGGGTCGACCTCGACATCCGCCGTGGCGCGGTCACCGCGGTGATGGGGCCGAGCGGCACGGGCAAGACCACCCTGCTCAAGCTGATCAGCGGCCAGCTGCGGCCGGACGCGGGCACCATCGAGGTGGACGGGGAGCCGGTTCCGGACCTGAGCCAGTCCGCCCTGTTCCGGCTGCGCCGGCGCATGGGCATGCTCTTTCAGAGCGGTGCCCTGCTCACCGATCTCGACGTCTTCGACAACGTGGCCTACCCGCTGAGGGAGCACACCAACCTGAGCCCCTCCATGGTGCGCAAGTTGGTGTTGCTCAAGCTCGAAGCGGTGGGTCTACGGGGGGCCAGGGACATGATGCCGAGCGCCCTGTCGGGGGGCATGGCGCGGCGTGTGGCCCTGGCCCGGGCGATCGCCCTGGATCCCATGATGATCCTCTACGACGAGCCCTTCACCGGGCAGGACCCGATCTCCATGGGGGTCTTGATGACCTTGATTCGCCAGCTCAACGACGCCAGCGGGCTGACCAGCATCCTGGTGTCCCACGACGTGCGCGAGACCGCGAGCATCGCCGACTACATCTACGTGATCGCCCAGGGCAAGGTGATGGCCCAGGGCACGCCTGGGGCCATCGCCGCCGAGACGGCCCCCTGGGTACGCCAGTTCATGGACGGGCTCCCGGACGGCCCCGTTCACTTCCATTACCCGGCGTCACCCTTGAGCGATGACCTGCTGAACGGGAGGGCGCCCTAGACATGGTGCTCGACGCCCTGTCCCGGCTCGGACGCGTGGGGATCGACGCCCTGGGTTCCCTGGGGCGCGCCCATCTGCTCCTGGCGCGCATGATCGCGGGCTCCTTAGAGGTGGTCCGGCGCCCGGGGCTCCTGGTGGCCCAGGTTTACAACGTGGGCGTCTTGTCCGTGCTCATCGTGGTGGTCTCCGGACTCTTCGTGGGCATGGTGCTCGGGTTGCAGGGCTACTACGTCCTCTCCCAGTTCGGGGCCGAGGAGAGCCTGGGGGTGATGGTGGCTGCCTCCCTGGTGCGGGAGCTCGGCCCGGTGGTGACGGCCCTGCTGGTGGCGGGCCGGGCTGGCTCCGCCCTGACAGCGGAGATCGGCCTCATGAAGGCCACCGAGCAACTCTCGGGCCTGGAGATGATGGCGGTCGACCCGGTGCGCCGCATCCTGACTCCGAGGCTCTGGGGGGGCATCATCGCCATGCCGCTCCTGGCGGCCATGTTCAGCGCCATCGGGGTCGTCGGTGGCTATTTCGTCGGGGTGGGTCTGCTGGGCGTCGACGACGGGGCCTTCTGGAGCCAGATGCAGTCCAAGCTCGACTTCGACGAGGACCTGATCAACGGTGTCATCAAGAGTCTCGCATTCGGCGTCGTGGTGACCTGGATCGCCCTATTTCAAGGGCACGATGCCACCCCCACCTCGGAGGGGGTGAGTCGGTCGACGACCCGCGCCGTCGTGCACTCGGCCCTGGCGGTCTTGGGCCTGGACTTCGTCCTCACGGCCTTGATGTTCGGCGAGTGACGGCAAATTGGGGCCATGGGATGAACAAGCAACGCAGTATCGAGATCGTCGTCGGCGCCTTCATGGCGGCAGGGCTGGTAGCGCTCTTCTTTCTGGCCATGCGGGTCAGCAACCTGAGCGCGGCGGGGGACGGCTCGGGCTATGCGCTCACGGCTCGCTTCGCCAACGTGGGCAGTCTCAAGGCGCGAGCCCCGGTGACCATGGCCGGCGTACGTGTCGGTCGCGTGGAAGATGTCCGGTTCGACAAGGCGACTTACGAGGCGGTGGTGACCATGCGTATCGATCCCGCCGTGGACAGCATCCCGGACGACACCTTCGCCAATATCTTTACCGCTGGCCTGCTCGGCGAGCAGTACGTGGGCCTGGAGGCCGGTGGCAGCGAGGAGTACCTGAAAGAGGGCGACGAGATCCAACACACCCAGTCGGCCCTGGTCCTCGAGCAGATGATCGGTCAGTTTCTATTCAGCAAGGCTGAAGAAGGAGGCAAATGATGTTTCGACGTCACGTTCTATTGTTGATTGCGTTGCTGCCGATGGCCACGGGGGTCTCGGCCTTTGCCGCACCCGACGAGGCCACCGCCCTGGTCCAGCGCACCAGCGAGCGCATGCTGAGCACCCTGCAGGCCCGGCGGGCGGAGGTGGATCGCAACCCCGCGCTGATCTACGGCATGATCGACAGCATCCTGGCCCCCCATTTCGACTTCGAGCGCATCACCCAGGGGGCCGTGGGACAGCACTGGCGCAAGGCGACCGCGGCTCAACGGCGCCAGCTCGTGGACGAGTTCAAGCAGATCCTGGTGCGAACCTATGCCCGCTCCCTGCTGAGCTACTCGGGGCAGGAGATTCGCTATCTGCCGGTTAGGCCCGGCTCCAAGGCGAACACCGTGACCGTCTCCACCGAGATCCAGGATCGCGGTGCGGCGCCCGTCCCAGTGGACTACCGGATGTACAACGGCGGTGGTGGCTGGAAGGTCTACGACGTGGTGATCAACAACGCCAGTCTGGTGAGCAACTATCGCAGCAGCTTCGACACCGAGGTTCGGCAGAAGGGCATCGACGGCCTGATCAGCAAGCTGGGCGACATGAACCGCAAGGGGCAGGGTTGAAGGGGGCGCGCCTGATCAGCGCCGGGCCCGGTCGGCTGCGGGTCGAGGGGGCGCTCAATTTCGCCAGCGTGACGGGCCTGGTCACCGAGGCCGAGGCCCTGTTTCCCGCGACGGGGCGGCTGCGCATCGACCTCTCCGGGGTGGAGTCCGCCAACAGCGCGGGCCTGGCCCTCCTGCTGGAATGGCTGGACATGGCCCGATCCCGCCGGTTGGACCTGGAGTACCTCAACCTGCCGGATGCGCTCGGGCGCATCGCCGCCTTCTCCAACCTGGGAACGCTGCTTCCGCTCGCCCCATCGACGCCCGGTTGAAGGGCTCGAGCTGCCTTCACCCGGGTCCCCATCTGCCAATGCCCTGCCGCCCCGTTAGCGGAGGGCTCACCCCTGGCTATCGAGACGACTGCCCACTGCTCAATCCATGGATAAGCTCCTGATCACCGGCGGCGCCCCCCTGCGGGGCGAGGTGCGCGCCTCGGGCGCGAAGAACGCCGCGCTCCCCATCCTGGCCGCCACCTTGCTCGCCGAGGGCCCGGTGACCCTGACCAATGTCCCGCGCCTGCGCGACATCTCCACCACCCTGACCCTTCTAGGCCGGCTCGGCGCGAGCCTCACCCAGGAGAACGGGAGCGTGCGGAGCGAGCCCAGGACCCTCTCGGACTTCGCCGCCCCTTACGAGCTGGTGAAGACCATGCGGGCCTCGATCCTGGTCCTGGGGCCTCTCGTGGCCCGCTACGGCCAGGCTGACGTCTCGCTCCCCGGCGGCTGCGCCATCGGGGCCCGGCCGGTCAACCTCCACCTGGAGGGACTCAGGGCCATGGGTGCGGAGATCAGTGTCGAGGGGGGCTACATCCGTGCCCGGGCCGACCGGCTGCGCGGCGCCCGGCTGGTCATGGACCTGGTGACCGTCACCGGGACCGAGAACCTGCTGATGGCCGCCGTCCTGGCCCGCGGCGAGACGGTAATCGAAAATGCCGCCCGGGAGCCGGAGGTAACGGACCTGGCGGACTTCCTGAGCGCCCTGGGGGCGCGCATCGAGGGGGCCGGCACCGACCGCATCCACGTCCAGGGGGTGGATGGGCTTGGGGGCGCCACCCACCCGGTGATGCCGGACCGCATCGAGACTGGGACCTTTCTGGTGGGGGCGGCCATGACCGGGGGGCGGGTGCGGGTCGCCCACACCCGGCCGGATTGCCTGGATGCGGTCCTTCAGAAGCTCCGGGAGTCCGGTGCCGGGATCGAGACCGGGGAGGATTGGATCGAGCTGGACATGCAGGGTCGGCGACCCCGGGCGGTGGACATCCATACCGCGCCCCACCCGGCCTTCCCCACCGACATGCAGGCCCAGTTCTGCGCCCTGAACAGCATCGCCGAGGGGGTCGGCATGGTGGCGGAGACGGTCTTCGAGAACCGCTTCATGCACGTGCTGGAGCTGCAGCGCATGGGGGCGGACATTCGCATCGACGGCCACGTGGCGGTCTGCCGCGGGGTGGAACGGCTCACCGCCGCCCCGGTCATGGCCACGGACCTGCGCGCCTCCGCGGGTCTGGTCCTGGCGGGCCTGGTGGCCGAGGGTGAGACCCTGGTGGATCGCATCTATCATCTGGACCGGGGATACGACAACATGGAGGGGAAGCTCTCCGCCCTGGGTGCCGGCATCCGGCGCATCGCGGGCGCCAATGGTGTCGTGTCGCCCGGCTGAGGGCCGAGGAGGCGAATCCGCGAAGTTGGGGAGACCGATTGGATGAGCACGAGTCTTGAGCTGACGGCGCCGCTGACCATCGCCCTCTCCAAGGGGCGCATCCTGGAGCAGACCCTGCCCCTCCTGGCGGCCGCGGGGATCGAGCCCCTGGACGACCCGGAGAAGACCCGCAAGCTGATCCTCGAGACCAACCACCCGGGGGTCAAGCTGGTCATCATCCGCGCCAGTGACGTGCCGACCTACTGCCAGTATGGGGCCGCGGACCTCGGGGTGGCGGGCAAGGACGTCCTCCTGGAGCATGGGGGCGAGGGGCTCTATGAGCCCCTGGACCTGGGGATCGCCCGCTGCCGGCTGATGGTCGCGGGCCTGCCGGACGCGGCCGACCGTCCCCCGGCCTCGGGCCGCCTGCGGATCGCCACCAAGTTCGTCCGAAGCGCCGAGCGTCACTTCGCGGCCAAGGGCCAGCAGGTGGAGGTGATCAAGCTCTACGGCTCCATGGAGCTGGCCCCCCTGGTGGGGCTCGCCGACCTGATCGTGGACCTGGTGGACAGCGGCAACACCCTCAAGGCCAATGGGCTGGTGCCCCTGGAGCACATCGCGGACATCAGCTCCCGACTGGTGGTGAACAAGGCGAGCTGGAAGATGAAGCACGCCGCCGTGACCACCCTGATCGCTGCCCTGCGGCTGGCCTTGTCCGGCACCGGGGGCCAGCCCGGCTGAACCGCCCGAGGAGCCAACCATGACCGAGATCCGCCGCCTCTCAGCCGCCGACCCGGACTTCCAGCGCCAGCTCGATGCCCTGCTCGCCTGGGACTCGGTCTCCGACGACCAGGTCCAGCAGACCGTGGACACCATCATCGAGCAGGTGCGGGCCCGCGGGGACGCGGCCCTGGTGGACTACACCACGCACCTCGACCGCTGGACCCCCGCCAGCCCGTCGGACCTGGAGATTCCCCGTGACCGTCTGGAACGGGCGTGGCAGGCCATCCCCGCGGCCCAGCGCAAGGCCCTGGAGCAGGCGGCCGCCCGCATCCGCGCCTACGCCGAGCGCCAGCGGCTGGAGTCCTGGAGCTATCAGGAGGCCGACGGCACCCTGCTCGGCCAGCAGGTGACGCCCCTGGACCGGGCCGGGCTCTACGTGCCGGGCGGCAAGGCCGCCTACCCCTCCTCGGTGCTGATGAACGCCATCCCCGCCAAGGTGGCGGGGGTCTCCGAGCTCATCATGGTCGTGCCCACCCCCGGTGGGGAGATGAACGACCTGGTCCTGGCCGCGGCCCACATCGCGGACGTGGATCGCGCCTTCGCCATCGGCGGGGCCCAGGCAATCGCGGCCCTGGCCTACGGGACGGAGTCCGTCCCTCCGGTCGAGAAGATCGTGGGCCCCGGGAACATCTTCGTGGCCACCGCCAAGCGGGCGGTCTTCGGCCAGGTCGGGATCGACATGGTGGCCGGCCCCTCGGAGATCCTGGTCCTGTGCGACGGCGCCACGGACCCGGACTGGATCGCCATGGACCT
>JBAPYD010000097.1:0-3845 GCA_049284555.1 Chromatiaceae bacterium
GTCCAGCTCCAGGACCCGATCGGCCAGGAAGCGGTAGCCGGCCCCGTCGGCCCCATGGAAGCGCACCGGGTTGCCGATGACGAAGGCTCCGATGAGGCTGCGGACCCGGTTGGGATTGCGGAGCGAGAAGTCCGGATGGCCCAGCAGGGCCTGGACACGCGCCAGGGCGTCGGCGCGATGGCTGGTGGCCTGGAGGCTGAACCACTTGTCGATCACCAGGGGCTCCCCCTGCCAGCGGCCATAGAAGGCAGCCAGCGCCGACTCGGCCTCGGGGCCGCCCCGGTCCACGAGGAGCCAGAGGGCCGCGGTCTGGTCCGTCATGTTGTGGGCGGCCTCGAACTGGCCCTGGCATCGCTCGATGGCCCCTGGGGGAGCTCCCGCCATCAGGTAGGCCAGGGCCAGATTCTTCAGGGAGCGTCGCGCCACCCCCTGGGGGCTGAAGGCATAGGGGCCGGTCTCCTGGCTGGCGTCGAAGACCCGGAACAGATCCGGGTGCAGGGCCTCGCCAACACGCCGCCGCAGTTGTTGCCGGGCCCGGTGGATCCCGTCCACATCGACGACGGCCATCTGGTCGGCCAGATAGGTCTCGGAGGGCAGTGTCAGGACCTCCGCCCGCAGGGCGGCGTCCCCCGCGTCGTCCATCAGGGCCCGCCGGAAGGCCTCGAGGAAGCTCTCCGAGATCGGCGCCTCGGGGTCCTCCACCAGCCGCAGCAGCAGGCGCAGCATCAGGGTCTGGGCGGCGTCCCAGCGGCTGAAGCCGTCGCTGTCGTGGGCCATGAGAAACTGGAGGTCCCCGTCCGAGTAGTCGAACCGCAGCTTCACCGGGGCGGAGAATCCCCGGAGCAGGGAGGGGACCGGTCGCTCCCGCAGCCCCACGAAACGGAAGCGCTCCTCCGCTGCCCGAAGCTCCAGGAGGCGGGTGCCGGTGACGGCCCCGTCGTCCCCCTCCCCCTCCAGCCGCAGGGGCAGGTCCTGCCCGGCCGCGTCGAGCAGGCCGACCGCCAGGGGGATGTGCAGCGGCCCCTTGTTGGGCTGTCCCGGCGTGGGCGGGGTGCTCTGGCTGACCCGGAGGGTATAGGTCCCGAGCTCTGGCTCCCAGTCCCCTACCACCCGAAGCTCGGGCGTGCCCGCCTGGGCGTACCAGCGACGGAACTGGGTCAGGTCGCGCCCGCTGGCGTCCTCCATGCAGGTGACGAAGTCGTCGGTGGTCACCGCCTGCCCGTCGTGGCGATCGAAATAGAGGTCCGTGGCCCGCCGGAAGAAATCGGGCCCCAGCAGGGTCGCCTGCATCCGTACCAGCTCGGCGCCCTTCTCGTACACGGTGGCCGTGTAGAAGTTGTTGATCTCGATGTAGGAATCGGGCCGCACCGGGTGGGCCATGGGGCCCGCGTCCTCGGCGAACTGGTGGGCACGCAGCATGCGCACGTCGTGGATACGCTTGACCCCCCGGGCGCCGAGGTCGGAGGAGAACTCCTGGTCCCGGTAGACGGTGAAGCCCTCCTTGAGGCTCAGCTGGAACCAATCCCGGCAGGTGATCCGGTTGCCGGTCCAGTTGTGGAAATACTCGTGGGCGATGACCCCCTGGATCCCGAGGAAGTCCTGATCGGTGGCGGTGTCCGGGCGGGCCAGCACGAACTTGTCGTTGAAGACGTTGAGCCCCTTGTTCTCCATGGCGCCCATGTTGAAGTGGCTGACCGCCACGATCATGAAGCAGTCCAGGTCGTATTCGCGCCCGAACCGCGCCTCGTCCCAGGCCATCGCCTGCTTGAGGGAGGCCATGGCATGACCGCACTTTTCCAAGTTGTAGGGCTCCACGTAGATGCGCAGATCGACCCGGCGTCCGGAGGCGGTGGTGAAGCTGTCCTCCACCGCGGCCAGGTCACCGGCGATCAGGGCGAAGAGGTAGCTGGGCTTGGGGAAGGGATCCTCCCAGCGCACCAGATGACGCCCATCGGGGAGGGACCGCTCCTCCACCCGGTTGCCGTTGGAGAGCAGCACCGGGAAGCGCGCCCGGTCCGCCACCAGGGTCACGCCATAGCGGGCCATGACGTCCGGGCGGTCGAGAAAATACGTGATGCGACGAAAGCCCTCCGCCTCGCACTGGGTGCACAAAAGATCCCCGGACTGGTAGAGTCCTTCGAGGGCGGTGTTGAGCGCGGGATGGATATGGACCCGGGTGCCCAGGCGGAATCGGTCCGGGACCCGCCGCAGCCTCAGGGACTCCCCGTCCGCGTGGTACTCCGCGGGGGTGAGGGGATTTCCATCGATGGCGACCTGCTCCAGCTCCAGCTGCTCCCCGTGCAGGGTCAGGCTGCCGTCGCCCCGGGTGGCCGCCGGGTTGCGCCGCATGGCGAGCTCCGCCTCCACCCGGGTCAGATCCGGGTCCAGGTCGAAGCGCAGATCCACCCGGTCGATCAGGAATTCGGGGGGGCGATAGTCTTCCAGACGGGTGGCGTGTGGGGCGTCTCGGTACATCGGGACCTCTGGTTGGATTGCATTCTTGCTCGGCGCACCTTCGATATCGTCGAGGACGGCCCCATCCTGGGAGTCATCGTCGCGAAACCTCCCGCACGCAGTGGGTTGGCCGGGTGACCACGCAGCGGACGGGAGATCAGGAGCAGAAAGCGATGCCTCGCGTAGTGATGTATACGACCATGATTTGTCCTTACTGCACCCGTGCCAAGCACCTGTTGCAGCGCAAGGGGGTGAGCTTCGAAGAGGTCCGCGTGGACCACGACCACGAACAGATGTCCCTGATGATGCAGCGCAGCCGTCGCCATACGGTACCCCAGATCTTCATCGACGACTTCCACGTGGGCGGGTTCGACGACCTGGCCCGCCTGGAGGCCCGGGGCGAGCTGGATCCGCTGCTCGGTCTATGAGCCCCAGGATCGCCCCCTCCACGGCGGATGACGGGGACATCCGCCTCGACAAATGGCTATGGGCGGCGCGCTTCTTCAAGACGCGCCAGCTCGCCGTGGAGGCCATCAACGGCGGCAAGGTCCAGGTCAACGGCCAGCGCGCCAAGCCCGGCCGCGGGATCCGCCCGGGCACCCGACTCAGCATCCACAAGGGTACCCTGGAATGGGATGTCGAGGTCGTGGGGCTGAGTCGCCAGCGCCTCTGCGCGAGTGAGGCCGCCCTGCTCTATGCGGAGGGCGAGGAGAGCCGCCTTCGCCGCCAGGAGCTCGCCCGGGAGCGCCGGGAGCTGGGGGTCGGTGTAGGTCGTCCAGGGGAGCGACCGACCAAGCGGGATCGCCGCCAGATCCAGCGCTTCATCGCCGAGCAGGACTCCTAGGCCGGGGAGCGGACACTGGTGGACCAGGACGCCTTTCGCAGCACCTACCGGGCCGTCAACGAGCGCTTCTGCGTCTACGAGAAGGCCATCCTCACCAACAACTGCGCCTGCTCCCTCGCCCACAAGTTCTGCATCGCCGAGCGGGAGGGGGTGCACTGCGGGTCGGACGCGGCCCAAGCGGCCTGTACCGAGTTTCTGGAGCTGCTGCGGCGACAGGCCCGTTTCGCCCTGAAGAGCACGAGCACCGACGACCGCGCCGCCCTGCCCCATGCCAAGGCCATGCGCATCCAGGTCGGAGGCCTGAGGGGCATCGAGGCCGCCCTGCACCCCGAGGAGCCGGTGCCCGCCCGGATCGAGGACATCCGCGGGACCATCGAGTCGGCCATCGCCGCCTTCGGGTCCCTGGATCGCCTGCCCTTTCAGGAGATCATCAAGCAGGTCTCCGCCTACCAGGGGCGGAAACGGCGCGGGAAAGGACCCGGAACGACAAGGGCCTAGGCATTGACCCTTCAACCTAGAAGCGGCAGTTGGACGCCCCTCAGAGTGC
>JBAPYD010000098.1:0-8004 GCA_049284555.1 Chromatiaceae bacterium
GTCCGGGTCGGCGGGGCGCCGCTTCCGAGCCCGCCGCTGGAGTCGGTCCCCCCGGACCAGAATATGCTGACCCTGAGCCAGGGCGGCGGGACCGGAACCTGGGCCTATTACGCGGAGCAATACGCCCGGCTCAGGGGCTGCGACGTGACCGATCAGGGGGCCATCCTGGTCGAGTCGAGGGCGGACAGCGAGATACTCAGGGTCCCCTGCAACAGCGCTGACAGCTTTATCGTGAAGTGCCAGAACGGGGTCTGTCGGGGCCTTGAATGAGCCGGCCCCGCGGCGGCGGGGCCCCCTGGGCCCACGGCCCTTCCTGGATCGCCAGCGTCTCGGCCGGGATCCTATTGCTCGTTTGGACGGTGCTACCCCTCGCGTCTCCGGGCCCCACGGTCCTGCTCTACGGGGCCAGGCTGGAGCAGGCGCGTAGTCTGGCCGTCGACTCGGCCCTGGCGCGGGGCTGGCGGCTGGTCGCGACCGCCGCGGAGTCGGTGACCTTCGAGCAGACGCTCGAGGAGGACCCGGGGGAAGGCGCCCCCGGACCCTTGCGGGTCATCCGGGTCCTCGCCCACTTCAGCGACGAGGGCGACGGCGTTCGGATTCAGCTGAGCGCGCAGGAGGTCGAGTCACCCGGTCGGGAGGGGGAATGGTCGGCGGACGTCACAGACCGCTACGGGCTCAACCTCGCCAACGCCCTGTCCTCCCTGCGCGCGCGGTGGGACTCCCACCGATCCGCCCCGCCTGTCCCCTCGTCCCGTGACGTACCGATTGACCCGGGGCTATCCCCTCCAATCCCCCACAGGGACGCGGCCCCAGGCGCTGTCGGGACCTGGGCCTACTATGCCGAGCAATACGCCCGGAGCCGAGGCTGCGTGCTCGCCGACAGTGGCGCGAGGCTCGAGTCTGCCGGTGCCGAGTGGGAGCGTCACCGCGTCCCTTGCCAGGACGGGTCCTGGGTGCGCGTTTACTGCCGATTCGGGGACTGTACCGCTGCGCCGCCCTGAGCAACGGGGGATTGCCGAGGCGGCCTTTCCCGGACACCCGCGCGGTGCCCCCGAACGACCCCGTATCAGCAGGCTCAGCCGCCAGGGGCAGGGCCCGGGCCCTTGATGCGGATCGCCGGCCCCGTCACGGCGCCGACCTCGTCGAGGCTCAGGGGCGGCACAAAGGCGCAGTTGTAGAAGGGGCGGATGCAGCGCAACGCGTAGAGGTTGCCGCCGGACGCCGTCTCCACGCGCCAGAAGGACTCCTGGAACAGGGGATCCGAACAGCTGATGCCCGCGAGCAGGGCGGGAATTCGGGTGGTGGGATCCCGCAGCAGCGTAAACCGCTGCCCGCGGATGGGATACTGGCCGGGGCGCGCCTGTTGAGACCGGTCGGAGACGGTCTTGATCTCGAGCTCGCAATAGGGCGCGAGCCGGCTGGCCGCGGCGACTTGCCGACCGCCCTGGAAGCGAGCGTGGGCGCTGCCGGCCGGAATGGTGACCGGCGCCGGGATCTCGACCAGGAGACCCTCCGAGCCCGGGTGATCACCGAGCGCACATCCCCCCGTCACCAGACCCAGGAGCAAGGCCCCCAGGCCGCCATGGGGGACCGAGGGACGGCGACTACCGCCCATGGGGCGGACCAGGGGGCGGATCCGCATCGTTCCCATCGCGGCTGCGGGTGCCGGCGAGGAACAGGGCCGCGACTCCCAGGACGAGCAGAAGGACCAGAGAGATCCCGATCAGGGCACCGACTGCGTTCATGTTGGCAACACCTCGGGCGACACACGGTCGAAAGCGGTAAACTTCCCAGCCCAGTTTTTCTGCCCCGGCCGCGAAATGCGCCTCTTCCGGATCAGCTTCCACAATCAAGGCAAGGTCTACGAGATCTACGCCAAGCGGGTGTACCAAGGGGAGCTCTATGGCTTCATCGAGGTGAGTGGTCTCTCCTTCGAGGAGACCAGCACCGTCCTGGTCGATCCCGCCGTGGAGCGCCTGCGATCGGAGTTCAAGGGCGTGGAGCGCACCCTGATCCCCATCCACGCCGTCATCCGCGTGGACGAGGTGGAAAAGGTGGGCCCGGCTCGCGTCCTGGATAACGGTGAAAGTGGCAAGGTCACGCCCTTTCCCGGTCCCGCCTACCCCCCAAGGATCGATCCCAAGCCCCAGTCTTAGCCGCTCGAGGAACCGCCAACCAGGGGCGATATGGTCAAGAGCATCGCTCAAAACACACGACTTCGCCAGGGAGTCCTGGGAGCGGCAGGGCTGCTGATCCTGCTCTCGCCGATTTTCCGGGTGGCGCCGGCAGCCGCCGCCCTGCCCGTCAGCATCCAGGACGAGCCCTTGCCGACCCTGGCCCCCATGCTGGAGCACACCGTGGGCGCGGTGGTCAACGTCTCCACCGTGACCCGCATCGAGGTGGCGGATCACCCGCTACTGCGTGACCCATTCTTTCGTCACTTCTTCGAGGTACCGAGGCAGCAGCGGCGGGAGTCCAACAGCCTGGGCTCGGGCGTCATCGTGGATGCCGAACAAGGCATCGCGCTCACCAACCATCATGTCATCGCCAAGGCGGACAGCATCCGGGTGACGCTCCAGGATGGTCGCACGGTGGATGCGGAGCTCATGGGGGCGGACCCCGAAACGGACATCGCCGTGCTGGGGCTGCCAATCAGCGAGATCCCCCGGGGGATCCTGAGGGCCATCCCCGTGGCGGACTCCGATGCCCTCCGGGTGGGGGATTTCGTCGTGGCGATCGGCAACCCCTTCGGCCTCAAGCAGACGGTGACCTCCGGCATCGTGAGCGGGCTGGGCCGTTCCGGGCTGGGGATCGAGGGCTACGAGAACTTCATCCAGACCGACGCCTCCATCAATCCCGGCAACTCGGGCGGACCCCTGGTCAACCTCCGGGGCGAGCTTGTCGGTATCAACACCGCGATCCTGGCCCCCGGCGGCGGGAATATCGGTATCGGCTTCGCCATACCCAGCAACATGGCGAAGGCCGTCATGGAGCAGATCCTGCGCCACGGTCGCGTGCGACGGGGCGAGTTCGGGGTATCGGTCCAGGACCTCACACCCGAGCTGGCGGCCGCCTTGGGGGTCGAGGGGCGCGCCGGGGCGGTGGTCACGACCGTGGAGCCCGACTCGGCGGCGGCCGCGGCAGGTCTGCGGGAGGGGGACCTCATTCTGAGCCTGGATGGCCGTCCCGTGGCTGGGGCGGCCGACATCCACACGCGCTTCGGTGTCCTGTCGGTCGGAGCCGGGGTCACCCTGGAGGTCCTGCGGGCCGGACGCCCGCTCACCCTCACAGGGGAGATCGCCGATCCCTACCGGGACTTCATCCCCGGCGAACGTCTGTCACCGAGCCTGCGAGGGGCGCTCCTCGGCGAGAGCGAGCGAGGAGGCGATGCCGTTCGCGTGGGCACAGTCAACCCCGAGACCCCCGCCTGGAAGTCGGGCTTGCGGGAGGGCGACCGTATCCTCTCGGTCAACGGGGAACGCATCGAGGGGCTGAAAGACCTGGCCCGGGGGCTGCGCCAGCGGGGCGGTCTATACCGCCTGCAAATCCAACGCGGGGACCGGCTGATCGTCCTTTCGAGGCGATAGCCGTCTACCTCCAGATCCTCCCGCTCAAAGCCCCAGCTCCCGCCAGCGGGTCTGGATGCGCTTGACCGAGATGGGATGGGCGGTCCCGATTTGCTGGGCGAAGATAGAGACGCGCAGTTCCTCCAGCATCCACCGGATCTCCTCGAGGCGTGGGTCTTGGCGTCCCGCCGCCTCGGCGGCCCGGACGCGCTCCCGCCAACGGGACTGGATCTCGGCCATCTCGGCCATGCGCTGCTGGTCCCGGCTGGCCGCATGCTGAAGCTTCTCCGCGCGTTGGTCCGCCGCCTTGAGATACCGGGGGTAGTCCTTGAGGTGCTCGAAGGGGATCTCCTGGAGGAAGCCACGAAAGACCAGGTGGTCCAGCTGATCGCGGATATCCCGCACCGAGGCGAGCCAATTGACCTGGGTGATCGCGGCGAGGCGGCCACGAAGACGCTGGTAGGCATCGAGGATGCGGGCCGCCAGATCACAGACCTCACGGGCGGTCCCGTGGAGTCGGGGACGCCGCTCGGCGAGCCGCCGCTCGAAGGCGGCCTGTTGCCGCACCGGGGGGAGGCCCTCCAGGAAGCTGAGGTCCAGGATCAGGGCCACGAGCTCATCGGCGAGGTCTGGCCCGCCCCGAGCCCTGGCCGCGCCTGGCGACCCGGCGACATCGGCCGTCGGTGTGGGGGGGGCCTTGGCATACTGGAGCCGCAGCCGATCGAGCCCGGGCAGGTCCTTGCGCAGGCGGCGCAGGTCCGCCCCCAGGTGCAGCGCGAAGAGTCGACGCAGCCCGGCCCGCATGGCGAGCACCGCCCCCTCCGGCGAATCCAGGACCCGGATCGCGACCGAGTCCCTCTCATCCACCAGGGCCGGATAGCCTCGGACCTGGATGCCACCCCGGGTCAGGTCCACCTGCTCCGGCAGGTCGCCGAAGTCCCAGCGGGTGATGCCCTCGCGCTCCAGGTCGCTCGCCGGGATGCGCGCGAAGCTCTGACTGCCCCGCCCGCCGTGCTCGCGCTTGAGCCGGGCCGGATCGTCCCCGCTCGCCACCGTGCGCCCCTCGTCGTCCACCAGACGCACCTTCATGCGCAGATGGGAGGGAACCGCCGCCGGGTCCCAGGCGTCCTCGGGCACCTGCACGCCGGTCAGTTCCCTGATCGCCTCCCCCAGGGCCTGAACCAGGGGGCGATCCGAGGCACTGAGCCGGCTGGCGATGCGCTCCGCGGTGTCCGGGATGGGCACCAGGGTCTTGCGGATCGCCTTCGGCAGCCCCCGCAGGAGGGCGGTGATACGCTCGGTCAGAAGCCCCGGCACCAGCCATTCGAGACGCTCGGGTGACACCTGGTTGATCAGCGGCAGGGGCACCACCAGGGTGATCCCATCCGCCGCCTCACCCGGGTCGAAGTGATATTCCAAGGGCAGGTCGGTCGCCCCGATCGACAGGGTGTCCGGGAAGGCCTCGGCGGTGACGGCCTCGGCCCCGTGGCGCATCAGGTCGGACATGCGCAGGTGCAGGATCTTGGGATCCTTGCCAGTCGCGGCGCGCAGCCACTGCTCGAACTGGGCCTTGGAGTAGACCCCCTCGGGCACCCGGGCGGCGTAGAAGGCATAGATGGCCTCCTCGTCCACCAGGATGTCACGGCGCCTCGACTTGGCCTCCAGGTGCTGGACATACTCGATCAGCTCCCGGTTGTGACGCCAGAAGGGGGCACGGGTATCGAAATCCCCACCCGTGAGACCGAACCGCAGAAAGATCTCCCGGGCCTCCGCCGGATTTATGGGCCCGTAGTTGACACGGCGCTTGGGGACCAGGGTGACGCCGAACAGGGTCACCCGCTCGTAGGCCGCCACCTGGCCTCGATCGGCCTGCCAGTGGGGCTCCGAATAGCTTCGCTGGAGCAGGTGGGCCCCCACGGACTCGACCCACTGGGGCTGGACCCGGGCCACGATGCGCCCATAGTGCCGGGTGGTCTCGATGCGCTCGGCGGCCACGATCCACTTGGGTGGCTCCTTGAAGAGGCCGGAGCTCGGATGGATGGAGAATCGGCTGTTGCGCGCGCCCTGATAGTCCCGCTCGTCCCTGAACCCGATGTTGCACAGCAGTCCGGCCAGCAGGGCTCGATGGATCTCTTCCGGGGTCCCCGGGGTCTCGTTGACCTTGAATCCCATCTCCGCCAGCTGCTCGTGGAGCTGGGCGTGGACGTCGCGCCATTCCTGCACCCGGTTCCACGAGAGGAAATGGCGCTGGCAGAGCTTGCGGAACTGGTTCCGGGAGAGTGCCTTGCGCTCCCGCTCCAGGAAGGCCCAGAGATTCAGAAAGGTGAGGAAATCCGAGTCCGGGTGGTTGAACGTGCCATGGATCTCGTCTGCGGCCTGTTGACGCTCCAGCGGGCGCTCCCGGGGGTCCTGGATACTCAGGGCCGAGGCGATGACGAGCACCTCGGCCAGGCAGTGGTGGTCCGCCGCCGCGAGCAGCATGCGCCCGATGCGCGGGTCCACCGGTAGCCGCGCCAGCTTGAGCCCGAGGGGGGTGGGCTCGCCCGTTCTGTCGATGGCCGCCAGCTCCTCCAGGGTCCGGTAGCCGTCCGAGACCAGGCGAGGGTCCGGCGGGTCCAGAAACGGGAAGGACTCGATGGCCCCGAACCCCAGCACCTTCATCTGCAGGATGACGGAGGCCAGGTTGGTGCGCTGGATCTCGGGCTCGGTGTAGGGGGCCCGCGCGGCGAAGCTGTCCTCCGAGTAGAGCCGGATGCAGATGCCCGAGGCAACGCGACCACAACGGCCCCGGCGCTGGTTGGCCGATGCCTGGGAGATCCGCTCCACCGGCAAGCGCTGGACCTTGCTGCGGTGACTGTAGCGGCTGATGCGGGCGAACCCCGGATCGACCACGTAATGGATGCCGGGGACCGTCAGCGAGGTCTCCGCCACGTTCGTGGCCAGCACCACCCGACGGGTGCCGTGGGCCTGGAAGACCCGGGCCTGATCCTGGGGGCTCTGGCGGGCGAACAGCGGCAGGATCTCGGTCGAAGGGGGGTGATGCTTGCGCAGGGTCTCCGCGGTCTCCCGGATCTCCCGCTCCCCCGAGAGAAACACCAGGACGTCGCCGCGGCCCTCCCGGGCCAGCTCCGCGACGGCCTCTGAGATCGCCTGCTGCATGGGCTCGTCCCGCTCGGCCGCGTTCTCGTCCTCCGGCGGCGGACGGTAGCGGACATCCACCGGGTAGGTGCGCCCCGAGATCTCGATCACGGGCGCCGGATTGCCGGACCCATCGGCGAAATGGCGGGCGAAGCGCCCCGGGTCGATGGTCGCCGAGGTCACGAGCAGCTTGAGGTCCGGACGCCGGGGCAGGAGCTGCTTGAGGTAGCCCAGGAGGAAGTCGATGTTGAGGCTGCGCTCGTGGGCCTCGTCGATGATCAGGGTGTCGTATTCCAGCAGCAGGCGATCCCGCTGGATCTCGGCCAGCAGGATACCGTCCGTCATGAGCTTGACGCTGGTGTCGGGGCGCACCCGGTCGTGGAAGCGCACCTTGTAGCCCACCAGGCCACCGGTCTCGCCCCCCAGCTCCTGGGCGATGCGACTGGCGAGGCTCCGCGCGGCGATCCGCCGGGGCTGGGTATGACCGATGCGCCCGATGAGGCCTCGCCCCAGCTCCAGACAGATCTTGGGAAGCTGGGTGGACTTACCGGAGCCCGTCTCCCCGCAGAGGACCACGACCTGGTGACCTCGGATCAGACCCGCAACCTCCGCACGCCGCTCGCTCACCGGGAGCTCCGGTGGATACTGGACGGTGGGCACCTGAGCGCGGCGCCGCTCCACCAGGGTCTGAGAGGCACGGATCGACTCCCAGAGCCGCCGGAGGCCCTGGTCGACGGGCTGACCGGACCGCGCGCGTCTGCGCAGCCCCCGCAGGCGCGACGACAGGGACCGTCGATCCGTCGCGAGACAGCGCTCCAGGTCAGTTTGGGTAGGAAACTCGGGTTGGCTCAAGGTACAGCGCGGCAAAGGCGGTGGACGGGCTCAGGTCGTTTCAGGGCCAGCGGGAGCCCCCCGGCGCCCCTCGGCATGGACCGCAAATCGGGGTATGGTAGCGCCTCGCCTCCCCGGCAGGGGGAGAGCGCAAACTCGCGAGCAGACACCAAGCCGCCCGCCCGGCGACCACCAGACGAGATCGAAGATACCGGTCCGGTCTTAGGACCGGCGCCTCGGGGCCCACTCCATGACTGATCCACGGTCGGCTGCACAGCGGGGGACACGGCCCCCGGACACGAACCCAACGTGGCGCGCCCACCCCCGGCCGGGGTCCAGGATGGCGGGCCGCGGGGCCCTGTGGGGGCTGCTCGCGCTTGCCGTGCTGGGCGTTGGCGCTTGGGCAGTCATGGTCTTCTTCATACCCGCGGACCCCCGACCCGAGGGAGGCCCCGGCCCGGCCTTGGAC
>JBAPYD010000099.1:0-1718 GCA_049284555.1 Chromatiaceae bacterium
GCCCTTGATGCCGGTCGCCGCGGCGCTCGCCGCCTGGGGCGAGAGCTGGATCCCGAGGGCCAGATTGCTGACCGCGGTGGACTGCTTCAGCTCGACCGCGGGCTGGGTCTGGGCAAGCTTGATGGTCTCGATCGAGGCGGACGGCTGGAAGCCCGCCAGCGAGGCGCTCCGCGTGCTGCTCAGCGCGAACGACATGCCCGCCTCCGTTGCCGGCGTCCCCTGCTGGGCGGCGAGCTTGAGCTGGGTGAAGGGCAGCCAGCGGGCCACCTGGAGCCCCGAGCCATCCCCCGCCACCCCACCGCCCAGGGCCGCCAGGGAGACGGTCTGGGAGTCGAGCTGCTGGCGCTGGAGCAGGAGATAGTCCCGGGTCTTCTCCACCCGGGCGCGCAGCACCCGGATGCGGCTGTCCAGACCCTCCATCTCCAGCTGGGTCAGGCGGTAGCGGATGACCAGCCCGTCGTCGGCCGGCATGGGCAAGGGCGGCGGCTGGGGCGGACCCTCCTCGCAGGGGGGCACGGGCTGGACGGCCCAGTCCGTGTAGAAGGTCGGGGGCGCGGGTGGACAGGTGGAATACAGCCCGTAGGGCGCGGGTCCCCGTTCGCCGTCCCCGGGCAGCGTCCTGAGTGCGTCCGTGACGAGCCGGGCATAGAAGTCACCCGGGATCTCGGGCGGGGCCTTGGGCTCGGGGAGCGCAAGGGCGCGCACCTGATCGGCCGTCAGGAGATCGGTGCCCAGGAGCCCGTAGAGCCCATCGAACTCCCTCCGCCAGTCGACCCAGGCCTCGTAGGCGCGGATGTGGTAGCGGTAGAGGTCCGTGGTCAGGGCGGCGTCGATCTCCGGGAAGTCCAGGAGACCCGGCCGGTAGTCCGGCTCGTTCACCGCCAGCAGCAGGCGCAGGCGCTCCCCGGTGGCGGTGGCGAGGGAGACGGGCCGCCTGGGCAGGTGGCGCTCGATGATCTCTGGCACCGACTCCTCGGGCACCGGGACCATGTCCACCCCCAGGTGGGCGGGGAGCCAGGGGATGCTCGGACCCTGCCCGTCGGGATCGCGCAGGAGGATCGACGGCAGCACCCCGGCGGCGGGCAGGTAATCGAGCCCGAGCGCCTGCTCCAGACGCCCGGTCAGGGACTCGGGGGCCCCGGCCATCGACTCGGCCTCGGCCAGGGCATCCCGGAACGCCTCCTGGACCTGGGCCAGCAGCACCTGATAGCCGCTGTCCGGGACCGACAGGTAGCGTCCGGCGGCCTGGGAGACCCAGTCGATCCGGTAGGCGAACTCCCCTGCCCCTTCCGGGGGCGGCTCCCGGCGGGAGACGGCCAAGAGGGCGAGCGGCACGGCCTGGCCCAGGTGGGCGAGGAAGGCACCGTCGGCGTTGAGGGCCGCGACCCGGTTCGCGATCCGGGTGGGGGTGAGGGTCGAGATCACCTCCGGGGCCAGGGCCAGGGCCCGCAGGGCAAGCGTCCCCAGGGTCTCCAGCCGGGTGTCCCGGAGTGGATCGGTCTCGGCGCGCCGGCAGGGGTCGATCCCGATGTCCGCGTCCACCAGACCGGTCCCGCGCCTGAGAATCAGGTAGTAGACCCCGGCCGCGTCCACGGCCCGGCTCTCCCGGAGCCAGGCATCCACCAGGGCCTGCCAGGTGGCGCGGATCTCGTAGAAGAGCCCCACGGGTCGGCCGTCCGCGGCCACCGCGAGTCCCGGTCGCACCGCCAGCCCCTCGC
>JBAPYD010000100.1:0-4636 GCA_049284555.1 Chromatiaceae bacterium
GCCGTGAGAGCCGGGATGACGTGCTTGGTGCAGATGTCGCCCTCGCTGAGGTCGGTGGGCTCCATGCGTCCTGATAGGCGGTCGACAACATCGATGGTGATTTTTGCCGTGATGAGAATCTAGCACGTCTCAAAAGATCGCCGCACTGGAAGCCGGAACAAAAGGGTCTCCAAGGGCAGGCGACGGCTGCTCACAGGCAAATCCCCGCTTCCCCGGCCGCTCACCCGAGCCCAAAAACGACAAAGCCGCCTTGCGGCGGCCTTGTGTAACCCAGGGCAGGGTCCAGGAAATATTGGAGCGGGAAACGAGACTCGAACTCGCGACCCCAACCTTGGCAAGGTTGTGCTCTACCAACTGAGCTATTCCCGCGTGGAGCCTCGCTATTTTACGAACCGATTGCACCCTGTCAAGCGCGGACTTGGACGACGCGGCTAGGCGGGAGGATCGGATTCCGGGCTCGCCTTCGGCGACGCTGCGCCGGCGGGGGGCTCCTCGGGGTGATTGAGCAGACTGGGCCACGCGGCCCGGATGTAGAGGAACATGGACCACAGGGTGAGGAGCGCCGCCAGGTAGAGGAGCCAGAGACCCAGCACATAGATCCAGCCCGGAAGGCTCGCATCGCGCAGCAGCAGCAGGACGATGGCCACCATCTGAGCCGTGGTCTTGAGCTTGCCGGTCCTGGAGACGGCCACCTTGCCCCGGGCCCCGATCTCGGCCATCCACTCGCGCAGGGCCGAGACGGTGATCTCCCGACCGATAATCACCGCCGCCGGCAGGGCGAGCAGGGGCCGCGGGTCGGCCTGCACGAGTAGCACCAGGGCCACCGCCACCATCAGCTTGTCCGCCACCGGGTCCAGGAAGGCCCCGAGGGCGGAGGTCTGGTCCCAGCGACGCGCCAGGTGGCCGTCGAGCCAGTCAGTGATCGCGGCGGCCGCGAACACCAGGGCCGCGAGGTACGGCGCCCAGGGGGCGTGAAGATAGAACATGACCACAAACACCGGGATCAGGACGATCCGCAGCAAGGTCAGGAGATTCGGGGTGTTCCACATGGGGCGGCACGGGCTCAGGGTGCGGGCACATCCGGGTGCAGGGCATCGTGAATGCGCTGGGCCAGCTCTCGGCTGATTCCGTCGACCTGCACCAGGTCCTCGATCCCCGCCCGGGCCAGGCCGCGCATCCCCCCGAAGGCCTTGAGGAGTCGCTGTCGCCGCTTCGGGCCCACCCCGCCGATGTCCTCCAGCGCGGAGGCCGTGCGCGCCTTGGCACGCCGCTGGCGATGTCCAGTGATCGCGAACCGGTGGGCCTCGTCGCGGATCTGCTCGATCAGATGCATGGCCGGCGAATCCGCTGGGAGTATAACGGGGGCACCCTGCCCCAACAACCAAAGCTGCTCCGTGCCCGGCCTCCGATCTGGCCCCTTGGATACGCCCACCACGCTGATCCCTCCGAGGCCCAGCTCCTGCAGGGCCTCGTCCACCGCCGCGATCTGACCCCGACCGCCGTCGATGAAGAGCAGGTCCGGGACCGGATACTCGCCCTGCTTGACGCGGATGTAGCGGCGGCTGAGCGCCTGGTGCATGGCCGCGTAGTCGTCGCCCGGGGTGATCCCCTCGATGTTGAAGCGACGATAGTCCGACTTGCGTGGACCCTCTCCATCGAAGACCACGCAGGACGCCACGGTCAGCTCGCCGCGCGTATGGCTGACGTCGAAGCACTCCATACGCCCGGGAAGCTCCGGCAGGTCCAGGGCCTCCCGCAGGGCCTCCAGGCGCAGGCCATAGCCCGCCTGACTTCCCAGGCGGGCCTTGAGGGCCGCGTGGGCATTGCCTCGGGCCATCTCCAGCCAGCGGACCCGCTCCGCCCGGACCCGCCATTTGATCTGCACCCGGTGGCCCGCCCGTTCGGTCAAGGCCTCCTCCAGAAGTCCCCCCTCCTCCGGCTCCGCGGAGCATACGAGCTCGGGAGGGACCAGCTTGTCGGCATAGAACTGCGCGACGAAGCCCGCCAGCAGGGCGGACTCGTCTGTATCGACCGGGGCCTGGGGGTAGAAGACCTTGTTGCCCAGGTTCCGTCCGGTACGGATGAAAAAGACCTGGACACAGTGGATCCCCGCCTCCTGGGCGCAGGCGATGATGTCGAGATCGCCGCCCTCCCCGCTCACGTACTGGCGCTCGCGGATACGCCGCAGGGTCGCGATCTGGTCCCGCAGGACGGCGGCCCGTTCGTACTCGAGGGCCGCGGCGGCCTCCTCCATCGCCCCCACCAGCTCCTCGATCACCTCGTCCGCCCGTCCCTCCAGGAACTTGACGGTGCGCCCCACGTCCTCCGCGTAGTGCCCGGGGCTCACCAGGTCGCAGCAGGGGCCGCTGCAACGTCGGATCTGGTACTGGAGGCAGGGGCGGGAGCGGTTGCGGTAGAAGCCGTCCTCGCACTGCCGCACCGGGAAGAGCTTCTGCAGGAGCTGGAGGGTCTCGCGCACGGCCCAGGCGCTCGGATAGGGACCGAAAAATCTGCCCGGCCCCTTGCGAGGGCCCCGGTAGAAGGCCAGCCGGGGGAAGGGATCCTGGGTGCCGAGGTAGATGTAGGGATAGCTCTTGTCGTCCCGCAGCACCACGTTGAAGCGTGGCTTCAGGGACTTGATGAGGTTGCTCTCGAGCAGCAGAGCCTCGCCCTCGGTGCGGGTCAGGGTCACCTCGATGTCGGCGATCTGGCTGACCATCACCTGGAGCCGGCGGTCCAGGGCACGGGTGAAGTAGCTCCCCACCCGGCGCCTGAGATTGCGCGCCTTGCCCACGTACAGGACGGTCCCGGCCCCGTCGAGCATCCGGTAGACACCCGGGCCCTCGGGCAGCTGGCGCACCCGCTCCCTGGGGTCCCACCCCTTGGGGTCAGACGGCGTCACGGGACCCCCGGCAACCGCCTTCCAAATAGCCAGACGCCCGTTTCATCACGGCCTCGAACATGGTCGCCGTGAGACGCCCGGTCTGGGTGTTGTAGCGGCTACAGTGATAGGAGTCGATCAGGGTGAGACCGCCCGGCAGCGGGTGCTCGGCGCCGTGGGCGAAGGGGCACCTGGTCTGCACGATCCCGAGGGCCTGGAGCACGGCCCCGTGGGCGATCCGGCCCAGGGCCACCAACACCGCGCCCGAGTTGAGGGACCGGATCTCGGCGGCGAGGAACCCGTTGCAGGCCCGGACCTCGGCGGTGCTGGGCTTGTTGGCCGGAGGCAGGCACTTGACGGCATTGGTGACGCGGCAGTCGCACAAACGCAGGCCATCGTCCGCGGCGACGGACCGGGGCCGATCCGAGAGCCCCAGCCGGTGGAGCGTCGCGCAGAGCAGGATCCCCGCGTGATCCCCGGTGAAGGGCCGGCCGGTGGCGTTGGCCCCGTGCATCCCGGGGGCGAGGCCGACGATGAGGAGCCGTGCCCGGGGGTCGCCGAAGGGCGGGACCGGCGCCGAGTGATAGGTTGGATGGGAGGCGCGAGCCCCGTCCAGATGGGCGGCGAGGCGCGGGCAGCGCCGACACCCGGCATCGAACGCGGGACCCACCCCGACCGACCCTAGCCTGTCCCCCGAGCCCGCCATGCCTCGATCGACACATCGACCGCCATCAGGCCCCGCTCCTCGAGCCCGAGTGGGCCCATCGCGACCGCGGCGGGCCGGCACTGCTCAGGTGCCCTCCTGCAGGAGGCCGTAGCGGAAGGCAAGGCGCGTCAACTCCACATCGGTGCGGACCCCGAGCTTCTCGTAGATCCGCTGGCGGTAGGTGCTGACCGTCTTCGGGCTCAGGGACAGGGCCTCGGAGATGTCCTGGGTCCGCTGACCGTCCAGGATCATCATGGCGACCTGAAGCTCCCGGGAGGACAGCTCCTTGAAGGGGCTCCCGTGCACCCCCTGCCAGGCCGACATCATGCGCGCCTGGGCCAGCTGGGAGTCCACGTAGGGCCGACCCGCCGCCACCGCACGGATCGCCCGGACCAGCTCCTCCGCCGGACAGCCCTTGGTGAGATAACCCATGGCGCCGACCTCCCGGAGCTGATCGGGAAAGGGGTCGTCCCCGATCACGGTGAGGGCGATCACCCGACTGGCGGGCGCCACCCGCCCCAACCGGCGCGTCGCCTCGATCCCGCCCATGCCCCCGGGCATGTTGACGTCCATCAGGACCACGTCCGGCGCGAGCTTCTGGGCGAGCCGCAGACCCTCCTCGCCACTCTCGGCCTCCCCGACCACCTCCACGAGGTCCTGGTCCTCCAGGATACGGTGGATCCCGGCCCGAAACAGGGCGTGGTCATCGACGATGAGCACCTTGATCACAGGCCGTCCTCGTTGCTATGCAATCTTCGCAGTCCAAACCCAAGTGTAGACCCGGGTCGCCGCCTCCCCGACCACGCGTCGAAAGGGCACGGGGACCGGGCCGAGCGCCCGCCGGAACCATCGGAAGCAAGCCCGCCAGGACTCGAAAAAACCGAGGTATTCGTCCAGCCGTGAGGCCTGCTCCGGGGTCGGCAGGGCAACCGCCAAAGGACGCCACGCGACTCGGGGTCGACCGAGTCGAGGACACTTCCATGAGTCGAGGACGCCTTCAGGCGAGCCGGTGCACAGGCCGGGCACCAAGCCATTGAATTGGCGGAGAG
>JBAPYD010000101.1:0-8285 GCA_049284555.1 Chromatiaceae bacterium
CGGTCAGCGTCCCCTGGATATAGTCCGCCGCCGCGAGGAGGGCAGGGTAGTGCCAGAGGTTGCGCTCGCCGATCCGCCCCGCCAGGGTCTCCACGTGGGCGGCCAGGTGGTCACGGATCCGTGCCTCCTCGGCGCCGAGGGGCATCAGCGGGCCGCGGTGCGTCTTGCCTGGCATGTGCACACTGTAGATCAGGGCCGCGAGGACGGTGGCGGCGAGCACGGCCACCACGGTGACGATGACGCGCCAGGCGCGTCTGCGCGAGGCCCCCGCGTGTCGCGGTCTAATCACCGTGCCGGGCCGACCAGGGCCGAGGCCCAGGCGAATACATTCGGCGAGCGCGGCGGCGCGGCAAGCCAGCCGAGGGCCACACCCGAGGCGTTGGCCAGCGCGTCCAAAACGGACATCTCACGATAGCCGGTCAGACCCTGTGCGAGCTCCAGCACGATGCCCAGGGCCAGGAGCAGCAGTGCTGTGGTCCGCCGCTCGGTCGCTCCGGTTCGCACCTGGGCAAACCAGAGCATCAGGCTCCCGTAGGCGATCAGGTGCTGGAGCTTGTCCCCTTCCTCCAGGTCGATCTCAGGGGGGGCGGGCGCCAACGTGAGACAGGTGACGACGGCGACCCCGAGCCAGCCGACGGCGAGCCAGGGGATCCTGAGGGACAGGCCAGTGGACGAGGTGGAGCGGTTACGCGCGCCCATCGCTGCCGGATTCTACTCGCGTCCGCCGAAGCCGGTGGCGACACGCAGGAAGGTTCGCGCCCGACCCGTCGGGATGTCAGCCGAGGCGGCACGGTGCGTGCGGTCCGGTCCCAATCTAAGGTGGACCGCCGCGGACACTTCTTGCAGGGCTTGCCTTCCTTGTACTTCTTACAGCATTTCTGGGATTTCTTGGCCATGACCCGACCGCCCCGAGGCTGGCGATGCGGCTATGCGGCGGCGGACTGCGCGGCCGCCTGGGCCATCTGCGTCGCGAGCGTCCCCAGCTCGTTGTCGATCAGCAGCAACCCCTGGCCCTGGTCACCGAACAGGCGCAGGCGCCCCAGGATGTCGTTCACGGTCGCCTCTTCCTCGATCTGCTCGGTGACGAACCACTGCAGGAAGATCGAGGTCGCGTGGTCCTTCTCCGACAGGGCCAGGTCCACCAGGTCGTTGATGGCGGCGGTGACCTCGCGCTCGTGGGACAGGGTCTGCTCGAACATCGCGGTCACGCCCTCGGTATCGCCCGGCGGTGCCGCGATCTGCGTCAGCTCGACGGGGGCACCCTGGTCGATCAGATAGCGATACATCTTCATGCCGTGGGCCCGCTCCTCGGCGTGCTTGGCCATGAACCAGGCGGCGGTCCCCTTGAGGTTCATGGCCTCGGCCTGCGCCGAGAGCCCAAGGTAGAAATAAGCCGAATAGAGCTCCCGGTTGAGCTGGGCGCTGATGCGTGCGGCCATGCCGTTCGAAATCATGGGGTCGGTTTCCTCTTGGGGGCTGGGCAAGCGGGAGAGGGTGTCTGGCTCGGTCGTGTCGCCATCCCCAGAGCATGCCCTCTAGATCCGGCGTTTCAAGTGGGGACGGCCCCGCGAGGTCGTCTCCCGGTCCGGTTGCCGGAGGGGACTGTCGCACGGGGCCACCGTCCCGGTGGCCGGTCCGACCGGTGGTGGACGGGACTCTCGCCCGCGAGCGACTTCAGCGCGCGGCCCCCATGAGCTCCGGGACGAGCTCGTCCAGTATCTGACCGAGGGCGATCCCGTAGCCCCGGGCCAGCGCCTCGGGCGTGGCCCCGCTCAGTGGGATGCGCCGACCGATGGTGCGCTCCAGTCCGACCCTGAGGGTCACCCCCCGCAGGTCCACCAGGGTGAACTGCACGGTCATCACCGCGGTGGGCGTAACGCCCGGGCGGAAATCGCCGTAGAGCTCGGTGACCGTGGCCTCCAGGGCAAAGTCCGCAGGGGTCTTGGTCCCGGGCTGGGTCACGGTGCGGAAGGGGCCGGCACGGTCCAGCCAGTCGGCCATGGCGGCGCCGAGCAGGTCCGCGGGCTCGGCGAGGAAGGCGTTGTAGAAGTCGGTCTCGTAGCGAACCTCGTCCACCCGCAGGACCAGGGGCTTGCCGGCGAAGGCGGGCGCGACCCGGACCTTGCCCATGCGCAGTGTCCCGGCGCTCCTGGCCAGGTCGAGCGTGGGCGGCGGCGGCGCGATCCCGAAGGTGGTGGCCTGGGGGATGGGCTTGCCGATGGCACAGGAGGCGAGGATCAGGGCCGCGGAGGCGGCGATGAGGAGTCGTCTCGTGGTCATTTCGTGCCCTTCCAGGGGAGCTCCGTTCGGGCCGGCGGCCCGCCGAGGAAGATACCCGCCGGGTAGCGCTTGGCGGTCTCCGAGAGGGAGCGCAGATTGTCCGCGGTGGCGCGCAGGTCCTGCACGATCACGCGCACGTCGTACTGGTTGTCCCCCACCAGGGCGTCGATCCGCTGGATGGTCTGGTCCAGGTTCTTGATGGTGCGCTCCAGGCCATCGCCCTCCACCAGGTCCCGCAGGCTGGCCGTGAAGGCCGCGGAGTTGTCCACGGTGCGCTTGAGCCCCGGGTCCGCGAGCAGCGTGTCGATCCGCGTCGAGGCGCTGGCCAGCCTGTCCACGGTCTCCTTCAGTCCGGGGTCCGCCAGGAGGTCGTCGAGCCGCTTGGAGGCGCTATCCAGGCGAGCGAGGGTCTCGGTCACCGGGGCCTGGGCGATGATCCGATCGAGGCGGCTCACCGTGGTCCGGGCATCGGTGAGCAGGCCCACGGCCGCCTCGGAGAGGTCTTCCACCCCCACCGCGTCCGCCTTGCGATTCAGGGTCTCGACCAGGGTATTCAGGTTCTTGGCGAGGGCATCGATGTTCGTTGCATTCAGGCTCGCCAGGAACTTCTGGGCGTTCCCGACGATCTCGCTGGTCAGGCTGGGGGCAGAGGGGATGTAGATGTGCTCGGGCGTCCAGTCGAAGGGAAGCTGCGGGGGGACCGGGGGCGCGGGGTCGTCCATTGAGACGTAGAGCTGGCCCGTGACCCCCGCGATCTGGGTCTGGGCCCGCAGCCCCCGCTTCACGTACTCGGGGATCTCCCGCCTGAGCTGCTCCAGCTCGACCTGGCTGGTCGCGACCTTCATGCGCACCACGATATAGGACTTGCGCTGATCGACGGGGACATCGCGCTCGTACAGGGTCGCCGAGCTGGAGATCTGGGAGACCGATCCCAGGGGGATGCCCCGGTACTTCACGGGGGATCCGATATCCAGTCCCGACACGGACTCGTTGAAGTAGGTCTCGGCGGTCAGGGTGGGCTGGAAGAGTGAGCGTCCCCCGAGGATGAACAGGACCCCGAGCAGGGCGGCAACGGTCAGGATGACGAACAGCCCCAGCCGGAAGTAGCGGTGCTCTTTCTCCATGCTCAGCCTCCTCCCCCTTGCCGGGGCTCGTCGGGGGTGCGGTTGAAGAACTGCCGCACCCGCGGATCGGTGCTGTGATCGCGCAGGGCCTTGGGGTCCCCCTCGGCGATGATGCTGCGGCTCACCGGGTCCAGCATCACGCCGCGGTCGGCGATGGTGAAGATGCTCTGGAGCTCGTGGGTGACCACCACGAAGGTGAACCCCAGGTTCTCGCGCAGGCTCAGGATGGTCCGGTCCAGGTTCGCGGCGGTGATGGGATCGAGCCCGGCCGAGGGCTCGTCCAGCATCAGGATGTCCGCCCCCAGGGCCATGGCGCGGGCGATCCCGGCGCGCTTCTGCATGCCGCCGGAGAGCTCCCCGGGCATCAGGGCCTCCGCGTGTCCCATCTCCACCTGGCGAAGGAGTAGACGCGCGGTCAGGTTCTTCGCGTCGAGCGCGAGGTCGGTGAACTCATCGAGGGGGAACCGGACATTCTCGAGCACCGTGAGCGAGCCGAACAGGGCCCCGCTCTGGTACATGATGCCGAGCTTGCGCTGCAGCTCGGACCGCTTCTCCGGGTCGGCCGTGACGATGCTCTCCCCGTCGATCAGGACGTCCCCGGCCATGGGCTCGTAGAGCCCGATCATGTTCTTCATCAGGCTCGATTTTCCGCAGCCCGAGCCCCCCAGGATCACCAGGATCTCACCCCGGTGGACCTCGAACGAGGCATCCTCCAGCAGCACCTTGGTGCCATAGCCCATGCGCAGGTTGCGCACGCTGATGGCCGGGCGTGCGTCGGCTGGCGGGGGCGGTGCCGCCTGGGTGAGCCGGGTCTGGGACGCCATGGTGACCGCCTAGCCCCCCACGAGCACGGTGAAGATCCCGTCGAGCACCACGATCCAGACGATGCTGGTGACCACGGCGCTGGTGGCGGAGAGCCCGACGGAGGTGGCGCCCGCCCCGGTGCCGAGTCCCCGCTCGCAGCCGATGGCCGCGATGGCGAACCCGAAGACCGCGGCCTTGGCGATGCCGAATAGGAGGTCCCCGCCGTCCACCGCCTCCAGCAGATGGGTGTAGAACTGGGTGAAGCTGACCCCGAAGCCGGTGAGCACCAGGGCGCCGCCGAACAGACCCACCAGGTCCGCGATCACCGTGAGCAGGGGCATCACCAGGATCGAGGCGAGCAGGCGCGGCAGCACCAGGAAGTGCAGGGGGTCCAGCCCGAAGGTGAGGATGGCGTTGACCTCCTCGTTCACCTTCTGGGTGCCGATCTGGGCGGCGAAGGCGGCGCCCGTGCGTCCCGCGAAGACGATGGCCGTCATGAGGGCGCCGAGCTCCCGCAGCATGGCCACGCCGACCCCATCGACCACGAAGATCACGGCCCCGAACTGCCGGGCCACGAGCCCGATCTCGAAGGCGATGATCACCCCCATCAGGAACCCGATGAGGATGACGATGGGGACCGCGTTGGCCCCCGCCTCGGTGGCCACGCCGAAGGTCTCTCCCCAGCGCACCAGCCCCCGGTGTGTCAGCGACTTCAGGAGCGCGATGACGCAGTTCGCGAGGAAGTCCGCCATCCCCTTGAGATAGGCGATCTGCTGGGCGGCGGCGCGCCCGACGTGCTCGACGATCCCGAGCCCCGGGGCGTGGGGCGCCGCATCGTGGAGCGCCTCGGCACCATGGTCCGGGATCAGGGCGGCGAGATTGGGGGCCAGGTCCCGGATCTGGACCTCGGCGCCCGGCGGCCGTTGCCTGGTCCTCAGGTCGAACAGCAGGGCGATACCGACGTCGTCGATGTACTCGAGGCGCGACGCGTCGACCACCACGGGGCGGTCCGGATTGCCGTCCAGGGTTGCGAGCGCCGTCTGCCACACCGGGCCCGCCGTGTAGGCGGTGATGCGCCCCTCTAGTGCGAGTCGGGCCGGGGCTGCCGCTCCCGTCTTGTCCATCTGCGTCATAGGGGAAAGGCTGGATATCGGCTGAGGGCTGGCGTCTGCGACTGTCCCTGGGACACCAGAGCAGGGTTATGGTACCGGAGCAACGGGGATGCTGCTCGGCGAACCTCGGCAGGCGGCGCCGGAGCGGGCGCATACCCACCTCAGAGGACAGGTCCCAGCATGGCCACCGCGTTGTTCCAGAGTCGCCGCCGGCAGCTCCATCCCTCCACCGCGTCGACACCAACGGGGATCGACTCCTGGATGTAGCGGTCCTGGCGCCGTCGCACCTCGCCGGTCAGGGCCGGGTCGTAGAGCAGGACGTTGTTCTCGTAGTTCAGCTCGAAGCTCCGCCGGTCCATGTTGGCCGACCCGATCAGCGTCACCTCCCCGTCCAGGGTCAGGGACTTGGTGTGCAGCAGCCCGTTGGGGTACTCGAAGATCCGCACCCCCGCGGCGAGTAGGTCCCCGTAGTAGCTGCGGCTGGCCGCCGCCACGATCCAGGAGTCGTTGCGCTTCGGGAAGACGATGGTCGTCCCGACGCCGCGGCGGGCGCAGGCGCAGAGGGCCTGCTGCATGGAATCGTCGGGGACATAGTAGGGAGTCGTGATCACGAGCTCGCGGCGGGCGCTGTAGATCAGTGACTCGAACATCTCCGGCATGGCGGAGTAGCGATCCGTGGGCCCGGTGCCGATCGCCTGGGCCGCGAATCCGGGTCCGGTCTCGGCGAGGGGGCGAAGGAGCAGCTCGCCGAGGTCCTCGTCCGTGTGGGCCGTCCAGTCGGCGGCGAAGAGATGCTGGTTGTGGCGTGCGATCGGACCCTCGAAGCGGATCACCGCATCGACCCAGGGCGCGTACTTGGCCTTGATGAGAAAGGCGGGGTCGGCGCAGTTCTGGCTCCCGCAGTAGGTGATGCGGTTGTCGATGACGACGATCTTGCGGTGGTTGCGCAGGTCGATGCGCCCCTTGAGGGCCCGCAGCAAGGGGTTGCCGATGGGCAGGGCCCGGGCCAGGTGCACCCCCGCCTGCTCCATGGCCTGCCAGTGCCCGGATCGGATCAGCAGGCGCGAGCCCAGATCGTCCGCCATGGCGCGGCAGGCCACGCCCCGCCTGGCCGCCCGCTGGAGCGCCCCGGCCACCTTGCGCCCGTTGTCGTCCGGCAGCCAGATGTAGAAGAGCAGGTGCACGTGGTCCCGGGCCGCGTCGATGTCCGCCACCATGGAATCGATGGTGGCGTCGGAGCCGGGCATCAGGTGCCCGCTGTTCCCGCCGATGGGCGCGAGCCCGCTGATCGATTGGCCGACCTGGAACAGGTGCAGGTGGCGCTCCGGGATCCCGGGGGCGAGCCCCCTGGCGTCTGCCCTGGGCGTGTCCTCCATGCGCGGCAGCGCGGCCATGACGCTGCGCATGCGCTCGACCCGCGTGCGCCCGAGGTTCACCTCGCCCAGCAGCAGATAGGTCAGGATGCCAACGACCGGCATGGCCAGAATCACCAGGATCCAGGCGATGCGTGAGGCCGGGTCCCGGTGGGGTCGCAGCAGGACCCGAAACACCAGGACCCCCTGGATCGCGAGGTGCAGAAGGACTGAGCCGGCGGCCAGCAGGACGGTCTGCGTCAACGCATGGGCCTCCCGTGGGATTCGACTGGCCCCATGGTGCGTCGCGCGACCGCTTGCGTCCAGCGCGTCCCATGTGGCGAGCGCGCATCCGGCGGCGGATCAGCCCCGATCGGCGGTCGGTCGCCGAGGATGGACAAGCCGGCCGGGTCCCGGCGACCATCGGTCGCATGTTGGCTCGTCTGTCCCGGGCATCGCGGCGCCGAAGGCGGAGACGACCGACGTGAGCACGTCGAACGACAACCCCGGCGAGGCGCCATGCGATGCGCGAGCGCAGCTCGCCGACCCTGAGCCAGGAGACCAAGAGGATGAGCTACAGCGAGCTGTTCCGAGTCGAGCCGGGCAGCAAGGTCGATCTGGCCAAGGTCGATGCGGGCTTCAAGGACAAGCACGCGTCCCACAAGGAGGCGCGGTCCGACATCGCCACCTACAGCCAGCGGCTGCGTGAGCTTCAGTACCTGATGTACGCGGAGGGCAGGCGCTCCCTGCTGATCGTGCTCCAGGGACGGGATGCGGCGGGCAAGGACGGGACCATCAACCACGTGCTGGGCGCGATGAACCCCCAGGGCTGCAAGGTAACCGGCTTCAAGGTGCCCTCCCAGGAGGAGGCCGCCCACGACTTCCTCTGGCGCTACCACCAGCACGCCCCGGCCAGGGGGGAGGTGGCGATCTTCAACCGCTCCCACTACGAGGACGTGCTGGTGGTGCGGGTGCACGAGCTCGTGCCCGAGTCGGTGTGGTCCCGGCGCTACGCCCAGATCAACGACTTCGAGAAGATGCTCTCGGAGAACGGGACCCACATCCTCAAGTTCTACCTTCATATCGACCCGGACGAGCAGCTGCGCCGCTTCAAGCAGCGTATCGACGACCCGGCCCGGCACTGGAAGATCAGCGACGGCGACTACGCCGAGCGTCCGTTCTGGGACGCCTACACGGCCGCCTTCGAGGCCGCGGTGGGCAAGTGCAGCACCGAGCAGGCCCCCTGGTTCGTCATCCCCTCCAACCACAAGTGGTTCCGCAACCTGGCGATCTCGCGGATCGTCGTCGAGACCCTGGAGTCCCTGAAGATGGCCTTCCCGGAGCCGAGCGTCGATATCGAGGAGATCCGGCGCAAGTACCACGTCGCCGCGGAGGCCGCCGAGGGCGAAGCAGAAGAGGGGAGGTCGAAGGGTGAGAAGACCCAGAAGGGCAGGAAGGGAGACAAGGGAGGAAAGAACAAGGCGGAATGAGGGGATCTGAGCACGGTCGTCGTTTCCGGGCCGCGCCGCAAGGAGGGGGCCCTGCGGGCGGAGGCCGGCGTCTGATGGGCCTAGCAGGAGCTGCCGGTCGGATAGTTCGCGCTCCACGATGGC
>JBAPYD010000102.1:0-9833 GCA_049284555.1 Chromatiaceae bacterium
GGCAAGAATCGCGCCCAGTTAAGCCGATGGGATTTCTTTGAGGCGCGCGATGTCGTCGCGAACCGCGGCGACCGAGCGGTCGAAATCCGCCCGCTCCTGTCGATTCAGGTCGAGTTCCACCACGGACTCGATTCCCTTCTCGCTCAGGATGCAGGGAACCCCCATGGCGATATCCGCTTCACCGTACTCGCCCTCCAGGAGAGCGACACAGGGCAAGAGGCGCCGGCGGTTGTGGCTGATCGCGTCCACCATGGTCGCGATGGCCGCCGCCGGCGCGTCGTATGCGCTGGAATTCTTGCGCAAGGCCAGGATCTCCGCTCCGCCCTTGCGGGTGCGCTCAAGGATCGCCTCGATCCGCCCCTCCGAGATGAAACGCGAGATCGGAATTCCATTGATGGTGCAGAATCGGGGCACCGGCACCATGGCGTCCCCGTGACCGCCCAGGACCAGCGTCGTGATGTCCAAGGCCGAAAATCCCGTCTCCTGCGCAATGAATGCGGCCATGCGGGAGGCGTCGAGGACCCCCGCCTGGCCGAAGACCCGGGAACGCCCCCAACCGGTGCGCTGGGCCAGCCGATACGTAAGGGCATCCACCGGATTGGAGACCACCAGCACCAAGGCGTCCGGTGCATAGCGCAGGATCTGGCCCGATACCTCGTCGATGATCCGGACGTTGGCCTCCAGCACGTCCGAGCGGGACATGCCTGGCTTGCGGGGAAAGCCGGCGGTCACGATCACCAAATCGGAGTCCCGTAGGATCTGGGGATCGTTGCTGCCGCTGAGTACACAGTCGAACTCGAAGAATGGGGCGGTCTGGAGGATATCCAGGGCCACCCCTTGAGGCACGTCCTCACGCACGTCCAGGAGCGCGATCTCTCTGCACAGTTCCTCCTCCGCCAGGATCTGGGCCGTGGTCTCCCCGACACGCCCGGCTCCGACGATGCTGATTTTCTTCATGGCTCGTCTCCGATTGGTGTTACGCGACCCGGGCCGATCGCCCGCGTCTCGATCTTATGGGGCGGCGCGTCTGCGCGTGCCTGCACCTGCGATTATCGCCCGCAGCTCAGCCGGGACAAGGGGCCGGGTAAGGGGCTCGGGCCTCCCCCGACTGGATGGCGGCGCGGGACGGGGCCGGCAGGACCCGACTCCACGGCCTTGGGTCGAAAGGGAAACACGAGCACGTTGTAGAACTGATTCGGGTAATCGCCGTGGCCAGCGGCCATGATCAGGCCGTCCCCTCAGTCCGGCCGTCAACGCTGGAGCCGGGGCCAATTATGGACCCGGTCCCAGCCTGGAACGCCAGTGGGGGGAAATAGGGAGAGGGGGATTCGCGGTCCGAAGGCGGCCCTTCGGCGCCCCGCCCCCATCGGAGGGGCGGCCAGGCGGGTCAGTGGGAGCGGCGCCCCCGCTCACCAAAGGGAGGACGGCGCACCCTAAGAACGACGACGAAGGGAAAAGAGCGGGCGCAGCGCGTCTCAGCCGGTCAACGGGCGTATTTGCGCCGGAACTTGTCGACGCGACCCGCGGTGTCGACGATCTTCTGCTTGCCGGTGTAGAAGGGGTGGCAGGCGGAGCACACCTCGATGTGCATGTCCTTCCCAATGGTGGACCGGGTGGTGAACTCGTTCCCGCAGCTGCAGACCACCTTGACCTCGCCGTAGGTGGGGTGGATTCCGTCTTTCATGCTCGACCTCTGACCTGATGGTGGCCACGTGACCTTTCCAAACGGCCAAAGGTAGCACTCTCATCGTTCGCGAACAACCGTGGCGTGTCGGCTATCGGCCGCGGGTCCGAGGCTGTCCGGCAGGAACCGCGCCACCAGCTCGTCCACGAAGGTGCGTCCAAGCTCCGTCGGTGCCAGATGCGCGCCATCGAGGCGCAGCAGCCCGTCGCTGACCGCCTGAGACACCAGGGCCTCCATCCGGGACCAAGGAAGACCGGTGGCCGACTCGAACAGGGACCGCTCGAACCCGCAAGTGAGACGAAAGGCGTTCAGGGCGAACTCGAAGATCAGCTCCCCTTCATCGAGTGTCCGCTGACTGCTCACCTGAGCACCGACCGGTGCCGCGAGATAGGCCTTGGGCTGGCGGAGCTTGGCCCGGCGACGAACCCGACCCGTCGCCGAATCGGTGAGCTTGCCATGGGCCCCCGCGCCAATTCCCAGGTAGTCGCCGAAGCGCCAGTAGTTGAGGTTGTGCCGACAGCGTCGTCCAGGTCGGGCATAGGCCGAGACCTCGTACTGGGCGTAGCCCGCGGCCGCCAACAGGGCTCGCCCCTGCGCAGCGATGTCCGCGGCCAGATCCGGGTCCGGAAGCTCGGGCGGATTGGCATGGAAGGGGGTGTTCGGCTCCAGGGTAAGCTGATAGTAGGAGATGTGCTCGGGCTCCAGGTCGATCAGCCTGGACAAGTCCCCCCGCGCCTGGGCCAGGGTCTGGCCGGGAAGGCCGAACATCAGGTCCAGGTTGAGGTTCGTGAAACCGGCCCCGTAGGCGGCGCGGACCGCGGCCCGAGCGGCGGCAGGGTCATGGACGCGGCCCAGCCGCTGGAGCTGGGTCTCGGAGAGGCTCTGGACCCCGATGGAGAGTCGGTTCACGCCGGCCCGACGATAGTCAGCGAAGTTCCCGCTGTCGATCGCGCCCGGGTTGGCCTCCAGGGTGATCTCACACTCGGGGTCGAGATCGGCACGCGCCCGAATGCCGTCCATAAGTGCCCTGATCGCGGTACCGGGAAACAGGCTCGGGGTCCCCCCGCCGATGAAGATACTGGTGAGTGGTCGGCGCGCGGCGACGTCCAAGAGCTCCTCGTCCAGGTCGCGCAAGAGGCGCTGGACATAGGCAGAGTAGGGGGGCTCGGCGGGTACCTGATGGGAGTTGAAGTCGCAGTAGGGGCACTTGCGCACACACCAGGGGGTGTGGACATAGAGCGACAGCGGCGGCGGACGCCCGCGCCAGGCCCCGGAGGATTCCCCATCTGCCGGACTCGGGGAGAGGCCGAGCCCGGGTCGCCGCTGCGTGCCCCCGCTCGGACCCGGACCTCGGGCGGGGGATAGCTCGGGATCGGTCACCGACACAGCACCCGGCGAGCCCTCATCGCGTCCCGTCAACGCCGCTTGTCCAGGCTCTCCTTCAACAGGGCGCCGAAGCTGCCCAGGGCTGGCTGGCCTACAGCGGTGCCGGGGCGAGCGGCCGCCGGCTCGGCGGGCTCCACCGGGGCCTCGCCCCCCTCGCCCAGGTCCAGGGTGAGGCTGATGCGGCGCCGCTCCATATCCACCCCAAGCACGGACGCCTCCACCCGGTCCCCGACCTTGAGCACCTCGCTCGGGTGGTTCACCCGGCGTCCCGCGCCTAGCTCACTCACGTGCACCAACCCGTCGACCCCCGGCTCGAGCTCAACGAAGGCGCCGAAGGGCTGAAGTCGGCTGACCGTTCCCTGGACCCGCGTCCCCACCGCGAAGCGCTGATCCGCGTCGGTCCAGGGATCCCGGGCCAGGGCGCGGATGGACAGGGCGATCTTCTCCGGTTGCCGCCCCCCCGTGGCGGGCTCGATGCGCAGCACCGCCACCTCGACCGGCTGGCCCACCCGCAGCAGCTCGCTCGGATGCTTGACCCGCCCGAAGGCGAGCTCGCTCACGTGGATCATGCCCTCGAGACCGCCGATATCGACGAAGGCACCGTAGTCCTTGAGGCTGGTTACGGTCCCGCTGAGGACCGCCCCTTCCTTGAGCTGGGCGCGGGTGGCCTCGGCCCGAAGCCGCTGCTCTTCCTCCAGCAGGACGCGGCGCGACACCACCAGGTTGGGACGCCGCCCGCCTTCGAGCTTGGTGATGCGGAAGTCGAGCCGCTGGCCGACAAACTCCGCGAGGTCCTCCACGAACCGAATGTCCGCTTGAGAGGCGGGGCAGAAGCCCCGCAGCCCCGCGATCTGGACCTCCAGGCCGCCCTTCACCGCACCCGTCACCTGTCCCTGCACCGGCAGCCCCTGGCTGTAGGCCTGCCGCACCTCATCGAGACCGTGGTACTTGTGCCCATGTTGACTGCCGAGGAGCAGGGTTCCACTGTCCGGGTCCGTGCCGGTGACGGTGGCCTCCACGGTGTCGCCCACGGCCAGGGTCAGCTCGCCCTCGGCATCGCGCAGGGCGGCGACCTCCAGACGCCCCTCGGTCTTGCCCCCAAGGTCGACGAAGGCATAGTCCTCCGCGATGGAGACCAGGGTGCCCCGCACCCGCTCTCCTACCTTCGGCCCCTCTGGGCCCGAACCAGGGTGCGCGCGGTCGTACTGCTTGAGTAGATCTTCGAAGCTCTCGCCACTAGACACTGAGTCCCTCCTGGGGTGGGCGACGGCCCACGGAAACCGGGCGGGGAGTATAGCGCCAGTGGACGTTCAGGGCTCGGATGGACCCGGTCCCCCGGATCCCTGGCCCCAGCGACCCGCCGCTGCCTCATCGGCTTGCCGGGACTCCACCCACCGCTCGCCCGAGCCGGTGGTCTCCTTCTTCCAGAACGGGGCGCGGGTCTTGAGATAGTCGATGAGAAACTCGCAGGCCCGAAAGGCCTCCCCTCGGTGGCTGCTCGCGACCCCGACGAAAACGATCGGGTCTTGGGGGGCCAGGGGCCCGACCCGGTGGACGATGGTGACTCCCTGCAGATCCCAGCGCCGAGCCGCCTCCTCCGCGATGGCCCCAAGGGCCCGCTCGGTCATGCCCGGGTAGTGCTCCAGGGTCATGGAGCTGACCTCCGCGCCGGCGTTCAAGTCCCGCATGATCCCGACGAAGTTCACCAGTGCCCCGACCCGCGCATTCCCGCGCCACAGGGACTCCTGCTCCGCCTGGATGTCTAAGGGGTCTTGCCGGACCTCGATGCGGATCGTGGCCATCGGCCGTTGGCCTATCGACCTAGCCCAGGGGCAGGACGGCGAGGTAGCCCAAGCCGAGCCCGAGGACCGTTGCGACCAGCACGTCGCTCGGATAGTGGAGCCCCAGGATGACCCGGGAGAGCGCCACCAGGAGGCTGAAGGGGGCCAGCACCCAAACCAGCTCGGGATAGTGGTAGATGGCGACGGTGGAGAAGCTCAGGGCATGGAGCGTATGGCCCGAGGGGAAGCTGTATCGGTCCAAGGGGGGGACCACGGCGGCGACCTGGGGGTCGCTGTGGCATGGACGCTCCCGCCGCGTCATACCCTTCAGCGACTTGTAGAGGAGCAGGGCCACCCCGCCGGTGAACAGCATGTGGGACGCGGCCTTGAGCCCGTCGAGCCCGTCGGCCAGCGGCAGAATCGCGATCAGGCTGTACCAGAAGACGCCGTCACCCAGCCGAGAAACCCAGGCGAACACCCGCTCGACACCCCGGTACTGGACCGGCCGGGCCGCTACCCGGCAGACCCAGGCCTCAAGGTCATTCAGCTGCTCCAGCCACACTCTCATTGGCACCCTCGATGCTGCGCCGACGAACCACCTCCAGCAACCGTTCCTCGACGTCACCGAGGACCCGCTCCCAGCTCATGCCCTCGGCAGCGCGTCGGGCGGCCACGCCCATCGCCTTCAGCCGCGCCCGATCCTGGGCAATCCGAACCGCGGCGGCCACGAAGCCCGCGCTGTCACTCGGCGCGACTGTAACCCCATTCACGTCGGAAACGATAGCCGCGTGGGCCGCCGCGTAGTCGAAGGCGACCACCGGGAGGGCGCTGGCCATGGCCTCGGGCACCACGTTGCCGAAGGTCTCCGTCAGGCTCGGGAAGAGGAAGAGATCCGCGCTCGCGTAGTGTGCCGCCAGGGCTTCCCCCACCCTGGACCCCGTGCATACGAAACGGGGATGGTCCCGCTGGAGATGGGCGAGGGCGGGACCATCGCCCACGATCACGAAGCGGGCCTTGGGCCAGGTGGCCTCGATGGCCTCGAAGGCCTCTCGCGCCAGGTCCAGGTTTTTCTCGGCGGCCACCCGGCCCACGTAGAGGACCGCCAGGTCTTCCGGGCCGCATCCCCAGGCGCCGCGCAGGCGGGGATCCCGGCGGTGGGGCGAGAAAAGCTCCACGTCGACTCCCCGCCCAAACAGGTGCAGGTTTGCGAAGCCCTGGCGGGCGAGGTCGGCCTCGAGCTCACGGGTTGGCACCAGGGTGGCGTCGGATCGGTTGTGGAATCGGCGTAGGGCACGAACGATGGATCGAGTCAGGATACCCAGCCCGTAATGGCGGCTGTACTGGTGAAACTGCGTATGGAATCCCGTCACCGTAGGGACGCGCTCGAGCCGTGCGACCGTGAGGGCGGCATGACCCAAGGGGCCCTGGGTGGCGATATAGAGGACGTCCAACCGGTGGCGTCGCAATAACCCCCGCAGCCGCGAGAAGACCGGCAAGCCGAATCGCAACCCCCGGTAACCCGGTATCGGAAGTCCCGGGACCAGCGTCTGCTGAATCCGGGGGCCCAGGTTGGACGGCGGAGACACGCCGCCACACCCCGGCTGCCGGGGCCTCACGAGATGGACGACATGGCCGCGTGCCGCGAGCCCCTCGACCAGATGACGCATGGTGTTGGCTACGCCGTTGATCTCGGGGGGATAGGTCTCCGTGACCACCCCGACATGCAGCCTCGCCCCCGCGGATTCAACGTTGCGGGCCGTCACGACTGGCGCTCGATGAATTGGTCGGGGCGCGGATACCCCGCGAGACCCCAAGGCCGCGCCATTCCCCGGCAGTCGGCTCGCGTGTCGAGACAATCCAGGTTGGCCACGGATGCATGGGCGCTGGGCGGTGGTGCTTCACCCGGGAGGACCTCTGGGCTCAGCCCCAGGGACTCGAGGATCGCCTGCCGGGCGCGGGCCGAGAACCGCTTGCGATCCTCGCCCTCCTCGGGCTCGAGGGGCGAGAGGAACCGCACCTCGGCAACCAGGCCCGGATGGCGGATCACGCGCCAGAGGTTCGCCGCCAAGGTCTCCTCGCCCACGAACGGCACCTCGAGGTCTCGGGCAAGATCCGCGCCGCGCCGATAGGCGAGCGCGACCGGCTGGACACCCAGTCCCGGCTGCCGGGCCGCGGCGAACAGGCGGGGGTGGAAGCGCCGCACCTCGCGCCCGTCACTGGTGGTTCCCTCCGGAAAGATGACCAGGGTCCGCCCGCTCGCGATGGCACTGGCGATCTGGTCGGAGACGGTGGCCGCCTGGTTGGCCCCCCGCTCGATGAAGAGGGTCCCCGCGACCGCTGACATCCAGCCCACCAGGGGCCAGCCGCGCACCTCCGCCTTGGACAGGAAGCCAAGCTCGGCCTGGGCCCCGAGCACCGGGATGTCGAGCCAGGAGATGTGGTTCGCCACCAGCAGGCAGTGATTCGCCACTGTCCCGGAGACCTGGATCCGCAGCCCGAGGGCCCGACACAGGCGGCCGTGCCACCAGCACACTACCGCCGAGACCCAGGTGGGACGCAGCCCCATCGCGGCGCGGAGGCTGATGACGGCGCAGATCAGGGCCCCCGTCAGTAGGTGCTCGGCCACCCTCAACCCCCGCCACAGCGGCCGTAGCACCCCCATTGAGTCAGAGGTCCGCGACCCGCTCCAGGAAGTGGCGGGAATAGGCGGGATTGAGCTCGTCGATGTCGAGCAGCATCAGCATGTCCGCCACCTGGAAATCCGTGTCCCGGCAAGGCTCCCCGCAGACCTTCGCACCGAGTCGCACATAGGCTCGCAATAGCGCGGGCAGCGGGGCGTCGACCCCATCCGGGACCTGGGTGGTGAGCAGCGGCACCTTCGGCGTCACGCGCAAAGGCTCGGGTGCCATGGCTTGACGGCGAAGCCTGCTCATGATCGCGGCCGCCTGGACGTCCTGCTCCCCCAGGGGCACGCTGGCACAGCCAAAGAGATAGTCGTAGCCATGGAGTTGGATGAATCCGGCCAGCCCGGACCATAGGACCGCGATGGCCGATCCCTGCCGGAACTCGGCCGCCACACAGGTGCGGCCGATCTCGAGCTTGCGCCCGGGTAGGTCATGGAGCGGACCCAGGTCGAACTCGCTCTCCGAGTAGAACCGACCGAGGCGAGCCGCGCCTTCGTCGGTCAAGATGCGGGTGCACCCCACCACGTGACCCGCCTTGGCCTCGCGGACCAACAGATGCTGGCACACGGCATCGAACTCGTCCACATCCAGCCCCGACACTCCCTCCTTGAGCCGCGCCCCCATCTCCTGGCCGAAGACCTGATAGCGCAGGGCCTGGGCCTGCCGCACCTCCTCCTCGCACGAAGCGAGCTCGACATACAGACGTTCGCCGCGTTTCTGGGCCAGCGCGGAGGCGGTCGCGACCATTGGCAAACCTCACTCGGACAGTGGGAAGCGATGTCGTAGTGTATGTCACGAGTATTGCGGTCCCATGTGGGCCAGATGACCGCGCCGTGACCGGAATCCCGCCCCGATGGGGCGCTTCAGCAGCGAAGGGACAACACCGGCCAGCCGCGCACCTGGGCCTCGGCGAGCAGACGCGGATCCGGATCCACGGCGACCGGCCGTTCCACCCGCAGCAGGAGCGGCAGGTCGTTATGGGAGTCGCTGTAGAAGGTGCTGCCGGAGAGCCCTTCTCCCCGGGCGGCGAGCCAGTCGTCCAGCCGGCGGACCTTTCCCTCGCGAAAGGCCGGCGTACCGGCGATGCCGCCCGTGAAGGCCCCCTCCCGCTCCTCCGGGTCGGTCGCGATCAGGTGCGGAACCCCGAAGGCCGCCGCGATCGGGGCGGTTACGAAGGCATTCGTCGCCGTGATGATCAGCAGGGTATCCCCAGCGCCGCGATGGCGATCGATCAGGGCGCGTGCGGCGGGCAGCATGATCGGCTCGATACATTCGTGCACGAACTCCTCGCGCAGGGCCTCCATGAGTGCCCTCGGATGATCCCGAAGGGGCCTGAGGGCGAAGCGCAGAAAGGCGTGTATGTCGAGGGTGCCGTCCCGATAGTCGCGATAAAAGCGCTCGTTCTCCCGGGCGTAGAGCGCCGGGTCCACCAGACCACGGGAGACCAGGAACTGGCCCCAGAGGTAATCGGAGTCTCCCGCGAGAAGGGTGTTGTCCAGGTCGAAGATCGTCAGTGCCATCGGTCCGCCGGGTCTCTGAGCCTCGACCGTCGCTGGGAAGGGCCAGCCAGCCGAGCGCCATCAAACTGACATAGTCGGTCCTCGCCGAAGTGGACGCAAGCCGCCGCGCCACCCACCGCCCAAGGACGGGGAAAGCTGTTTCAGGGCAACCCCTTACCGGGGCCCTTGCTTGCCGGTCACATTCCGCTGTGGAAGAATGCGGAATGCTGCATGCCAGGGCCTGGTGTCGTGATCGACCGCGATGGTTTCCGCCCCAACGTGGGCATCATTCTGAGCAACCGGGAACGCCGACTCTTTTGGGGGCGGCGGGTGGGTCAGAACGCCTGGCAATTCCCCCAGGGGGGCATTCGCTGCGACGAGACCCCCGAGCAAGCCATGTTACGGGAGTTGGAGGAGGAGGTCGGGCTCCAGCCCCATCAGGTCACGATCCTGGGCTGCACCCAGGGATGGCTGCGCTATCACCTGCCCAGGCGCTACATTCGCCGCCACTGCGGACCCACCTGCATCGGGCAGAAGCAGGTGTGGTTCATGCTGCGCGTGGACTGCGGAGAGGACGCCTTCTGCCTCGACAAGACCCCGAAGCCCGAATTCGACGCCTGGCGCTGGGTACGCTATTGGCAGCCCCTGTCCGAGGTCGTCTACTTCAAGCGACACGTCTACGAGCTGGCCCTGAAGGAGCTAGCGCCCCTGCTGTATCCAGAAGGCGCACCGGAGCGCCAGGCCCCGCCCCCGCGAGCGGCCGGGTTGCTCGGCCAGAGGCGCCGCTGACCGTGCGCCC
>JBAPYD010000103.1:0-12584 GCA_049284555.1 Chromatiaceae bacterium
CCCGAGACCTGGGCCGCGGCCTGCACCGCCGTCAGATGCTGGGGCCGCAGCCCCGGGCGGTCCCGGCCGGCCCGCACCCGTGAGAGGACGAAGGGGATTCCGGTCAGCAGCGAGAGGCTGAGCGCGCTGCGCAGCACCTGGCCGCCACCCTCGCCCATGGCACCGTCCAATGGGATCGGATTGGTCATCGTCCCCCGACTCCGGGGTGGAACCCTGTTTGCTCGCACCTCCGCCTTCCAGGTCAATTGTAGCGAGCCCCGGCATTCGCCAAGCGGGTCGTGCTGCGGTAGTCTCCCAGGGCCCCAAACCGCGGAGAGCCCCGATGCCCAACCCAATACGCCTCTCGATCCCCCTCATCCTGGCGGCGAGCCTCGCCTGGGCGGCCGGACAGGTAGTGACCTTTCAGGGTCTCACCTCCGAGGTGCCGGCGGACTGGGTCGCCAGCCAGCCGAGCAGCTCCATGCGGCTGCTCCAGCTCGGCGTGCCCGGGGCGGAGGAAGGGGAGGGCGGCCAGTTCGTCGTCTACTACTTCGGGCCCGGTCAGGGAGGCACCCTGGAGGCGAACCTGGAGCGCTGGGTGTCCCAGTTCAGCAAACCCGACGGGAGCCCCGTGGAGCCGGTCGTGACACCCCTGAAGTCCCCCATGCCCGCGACCCTGGTGGAGCTGCGGGGCGACTATGCGCGGGGGGTGGGGATGGGACCCACCGGCGACGCCCTGCCCGATCGGATGCTGCTCGCCGCGGTGGTGGAGACCCCTCAGGGCAACCTCTATCCCCAGCTCCACGGCCCGGCCGAGCTGGTCTCCGCTCAGCGCCAGGCCTTCATCGGATTCATCGAGGGGATCCGCGCCGCGGAGTCGCCCTGATCGCGCCGTCGGACAGGCCTCACCGGCGACGCGCGTGGGGCCGGGCCGTCAGCGCGAGCGGGACAGGAGATAGGGCGCGGCCGCGACCCAAAGGAGCACGAGGGGCCAGAGTCGGCCTGACAGGAGGTCGTAGTCCCGCACCAGCCTGTCCCAGGAGTGCCCGGCCACGTAATGCCCGAACAGGAACTCGAACGCCAGGGTGAGTCCGAGCCACAGGGCGCCGACGCCCAGGGCCCGGGCCCCGGAGCGGGGTGGCCACCGCCGGATGACCCACCCCATGTAGAGCCCGAGCAGCACCACCGCGCTCAGGGTCGAGACCTGATGGGCCCGCAGCTCGCCGAGCTGGCTTCCGTACCAGGCCTCGCGCACCACCCCGTTGGCGATCGCGATCGCCACCATCGGAAGCCAGGCAAGGATGTAGCGCCACATGTTTTTAGGATAACCCGCTAGCAGGCCCTCCTTCGCTGCGCAGTCCTGCTCCGTTTGCCGCTCACCCTTGGTCTACACGGGAAGGGCAATAGATCAGCACATCGTTAGGCGGATTGCGCCAGCCTTCGCGTCATGTGGAGCCGCACGTCCGCGTCCTCGGTGATCGAGTGGAAGAGGTGGTGCGGGCTCGTGGCGGCGTCGATCAGCGCCGTGAGGTTTGGCCTGACTTCCGCGTAGAGGTCGAGCAGCCGGAGGTCGAAGCGGCCTAGGGCCGTGGTCAGCGGGTCCTTGCGCTGACGCGCGAAGATGCGGTCTCCCCCGTCCTGGTAGAGGTCGCCGAGACAGATGTGGACGGCCGAGAACAGGGTCGCCCACCCGTTGGCCCAGAACATCAGGTCGGTGTCGAAGCCCTCGCCGGTTGGCGCCTTTTCTTGCAGGACCTCGTGCAGGAGGTCCCGGTCCTTGACCGTCTCCCCCGGGTCCAGGATCGTCGCACGGCCATAGGCATCGATGGTGGAGCTGGTGAACAGGATCGGTCGGTCCGGGTGGCGGGCCAGGACGAAGCTGGCGTCCTTCAGGACCTGGCCCTGTTGGTCCGGATCGAGGGGGTTGCGCTTGAGGCGCGGGGAGGGCGCGGAGGTCAGGATCCTGATCTGATGTCCCCGTCGGCCGAGCTCCCGGGCCAGACGGGCGAAGACGCCGCGCCGAAAGACGTCCATGGAGAAGCTCAGGGCGTTCTGCTTGTGCAGCAGGCAGAGCTGGATGCGGGGATGGCGGGGGGCGCACTCCACGATGTTGGCGATCTTTGCAACGGGGATGCGCTCGCGCAGCCTGCCGTGCCGGTCGACGATGACCTCCTGGTGGAACTCGTCGAAGCTGATCTGGAGCAGGACCTGGGCCGGCGGCCAGCCCTTGGGGCGTGCCCGCAGGGCCGCGGACATGTCCCCGAGCACCTGCTCGGTCCGCTGCGGATCGTCGGCGAAGTCCCCGTTGAGGAGGATCGCGAAGGTCTGCACCCGGTCCATGGTGCGGATCGCCCCGAGGAATTGGTCCAGGTGTCGGGTCAGGTCACCCCCAGTGAAGAGCACGCTGCGCGTGTGTGCATTGACGAGCGCCAAGAGCGATCCGGGGTCCGGGGCGTCGCGCATGGGCGGGCGCCAGATGAACATGCAGTGGCGGCAGGTCTGGGGGCAGCCCATCGCGGGGATGACGCCGAGCTTGTCGAACCTGGGGTCCCCGCCCGGATCCGGCAGGGCGTCCACCAGCGCGAGCCGTTCCTGGTCTTCCTGATCGAGCATTTGCCTGTAGCGCGCCCGCTCTTGGTGCCCGATGACGCTGTAGGCCTCTTGAGGGGCTCGGGTGAAAAGGCCGAGGTCTCGCCAGACGGCCATCATCTCCACGGTCAGCCGTTCCACGTCGTTGCCACTGGCCGCGAGCAATTCCAGGAGCTGCCGCTGCTGAAGCGTGGATCCGGGGGCCGCGCGGAGCTGGGTGATGTAGCCGTGCAGGAATGCCTCCGCGTCCGCGGATCCATCAAGGAGATCCATCAGGAAGGCGCGTTGAGGACCGCGGAAGGGGCCCAGGACCGCGGCGCGGTAGGCGTCTGGAACCTGCTGGCGCAGCCAGTGGTAGACGGAGAGATAGCTCAAGGGGAAGCTCAGGGCCTCCGCGTCGGGACGGCTCCCGAGCAGTTGCCGCATCCCGCCGCTGGTCAGGCGATTGGTCTCGGCCTTGAAGCGCTCGCGCAGGCGCGACACCAGGATCTGCTCGAGGTCCGGTGCGTCTTGCTCGATAAGGGCTGCGTGTGGTGCCTGAGACATGCTCCTTACCCTAGCTGAGGCGGGCATGACCTACAAGATCGGTCCACAATGACGAGCAGCGTCAGCAGACCTGGCGGCGCATCCAGGAGCGTATCCCCGGCACCCGGTTCAACGTCGACTTCTGGACCCGCGGGTTGCCTGCGTCGTGGCCTTCAGGCAGCATCGCGCGACCAACCCGATGTGACGGCATCACCCGAGGCGTATCGGCCCATGAACGAGAAGCTCTACATCCTCTTCGGCACGGGGCCGGACGCGGTGGGCCTGGTGCAGCAGATCACCACGCCCATCGCCGCGATCGGCGGCAATGTCATGGACCTGCGCCAGGATGTGCTGCACGGGCTGTTCACGGTGTTCCTGGTGGTGGACTTCGCCGGATCGGACGCCTCCGCCGAGGAGATCGAGGGCCTGGTCGCGGAGATCTCGAGCCAGACCGGTCTCGACCTGCGGGTGGAGAACTATCAGCCGGTTGCGCGTAGCGCCGAGCGGGTGAATCTGCTGCTGATCCTCGTCGGACGGGACCGGCCGGGCATCATCGCGGCGGTGTCCGAGTGCCTGAGCAGCTACCGGGTCAATATCGAGCTCTCCCAGATGATCGCCCGGGAGAGCATCTTCCTGATGGAGCTGCTGGTCGATATCCGTCTCAGCACCCTCCCGCTGGAGAACCTGCGCTCGACGCTCCGCGAGAACATGGCTGGGCTGGGCATCTCGGCCCTGTTCCAGGACCGCGACGTGTTCAACAAGAAGAAGCGGGTCCTGCTCTTCGATCTCGCGGGGAGCCTCATGGACGGCGCGACCCGTGACGAGATCCTGCGTCAGGCGGGTATCTCCCGGCAGGACTTTCGGTCCATCTACCCGGCGGGGGATCCCGCCGCCTGCCTCGCGGCGGCACTGGAGCGGCTGGACGGCCTGCCGGTGGAGGTACTCGACAAGCTGGCCCTGGCCGCCTCGCCGACCCCCGGCACCGCGGAGCTGATCCAGACCCTGAAGACCATGGGCTATCAGGTCGCGGTCGCCTCGGGCGCCTTCAGCCCGGTCACCGACAGGCTGCGCGAGCACCTGGCGCTGGACCACTGTTACGGGGTCGAGGCCCCCGTGGACGAGGATGCCATGACCTTCGCCGGGGGGGCCTCGGGGGAGGAGCCGGCCGCGCCGGACCACGAGCGCATCGTCGCGTCCCTCGGCGCCCGGGCGGGCGTGGCGCGGGAGGACATCACGCTGGTCTCGGACCAGGGCTTCGGCGACGCGGCGCCCCCGGGGATCCATCTGGTCTTCGACACGCGGCTCTTCCTGGACTTCCTCAACCAGCACGTGCTGAGCCGCGAGTCGCTGTTCGGGGTGCTCGGCGCCTTCGGCCCCCCCGTCGCCCGCTGACCGCTTCCGGAGCCCCTCATGAGATCGGACATCGAGATCGCCCGCGAGGCGACGCCGCGTCCAATCGCCGAGGTCGCGGAGTCGGTGGGACTCGCCGCCGACGACCTGCACCTCTACGGGCGCCATATCGCCAAGGTGCCCCTTTCGGTGATGAGCCGACTCCGGGACCAGCCGGACGGGCGGATGATCCTGGTTACCGCCATGACGCCGACCCGTTTCGGTGAGGGCAAGACCACCACCACCATCGGCCTCACCCAGGCCCTGGCCAGGCTCGGCAAGCGCGCCATGTGCGCCATCCGTGAGCCGTCGCTGGGTCCCTGCATGGGCGTGAAGGGCGGGGCGGCCGGGGGCGGCTATTCCCAGGTGCTCCCCATGGAGGAGATCAACCTGCATTTCACCGGGGACCTGCATGCGGTCTCCGCCACCCACAACCTGCTCTCCGCCGTGCTGGACAATCATCTGCACCATAAGGGCGTGCCGGAGATCAACCCGCGCAACCTGGTGTGGAAACGGGTGATCGACATGAACGACCGTTCCCTGCGCAGCATCGTCGTGGGGCTGGAGGGGCGGGGGCTGAACGGCGTGATGCGGGAGGACGGCTTCGAGATCACCGCCGCCTCCGAGATCATGGCGGTGTGGGGGCTCTCCCACGACCTGGCCGAGCTCAAGACCCGCATGGGGGCGATCATCCTGGGCTACGACTCCCTGGGAAAGCCGGTGCGGGCGGGGGAGATCGGCGCCGCCGGCGCCATGGCGGCCCTGATGAAGAACGCCATGGAGCCGAACCTGGTGCAGACCATCGAGGGGGTGCCCGCGCTGGTGCACGGCGGGCCCTTCGCGAACATCGCCCACGGCTGCAACACCATCGCCGCCACCAAGCTGGCCCGCAAGCTCTCCGACTATACGGTGACCGAGGCGGGATTCGGGGCCGATCTGGGCGCCGAGAAGTTCTTCCACATCAAGTGCCGCACCGGCTGCATGGCCCCGGCCGCGGTGGTCCTGGTGGTCACCCGCCGCGCCATCGCCGTTCACGGTATCGCCAATGTCCAGCGGCACGTCGAGAACCTCCGGCGCTTCGGGGTGCCGGTGGCGATCTCGGTCAACCGCTTCCTGGACGATCCCCCGGAGGAGCTGGGGGAGATCCTCGCCGCCTGCCGCGATCTGGGCGTGCCCGCGGCGGTCACCGACTACCGGGAGTCCGGCGGCGCGGGCGGGCTCGAGCTGGCGGAACTGGTCGTGAAGGCCTGCGAGGCGCCTTCGACTCTGACCCCGCTGTATCCCCTGGAGATGTCCATCGAGGACAAGGTCCGCAGCCTGGCCCAGGGCCTCTACGGTGCCGACGGGGTGGATTTCTCCCCGGATGCCGAGCGGGAGATCAAGCAGATCACCAACCTGGGATACGGCGGGCTGCCGGTCTGCGTCGCCAAGACCCCCAACTCCCTGTCCGACAACCCCAAGCTCACCGGCGCGCCGACCGGCTTCCGGCTGAGCGTCACCGGCGCCCGGGTCTCCGCCGGCGCCGGCTTCGTGGTGATCTATACGGGCAAGGTCATGACCATGCCGGGCCTCCCGCGGCGCCCCGCGGCGCTGGATATCGACGTCGATTCCTCGGGGGCGATCAGCGGGTTGTTCTGAGGCGTCCGTTCCCCGCGACGGCTTGGTGGAGGTGGATCGCCCTGCGGGCATCCACCCTACCTGGGACTTCCGGGCACCGATGGACGCCCCATCGCCCTGTGTCTGGGTTTAGGATACGCGCTTCGCAAGCAGCGACATCGCAGCGGCCCGTGGCTGGTCGAGCAGGGCCTCGGGTCGCCGCCCCGTTCGGGATGCCGCATCGCTTGCCCGCCATGCAGGGGATGAGCCGTGCAGATTACCGGGATGCTGTGGGGGGCCAAGCTCCTCAATTACGTGGACTATCCGACCTCGGAGGTGCTTGGGCCGGAGGCCACTGGGGAGCAGATCAAGGACCTGATCGACCGCTACGGCAGCGTGCTGATCAAGCCCGTCTTCAAGGGCGGCATCGGCAAGAAGGGCAAGGCGGGTCTGATCGGCCATGCCAAGGACGTGGCCACCGCCATGCGCGAGAAGGAGCGTCTGTTCTTCGTCGAGCACCGGGTCGGTCACTCGGTGGCGAAGGCCGAGGGGGTGACCTTCGAGAGCGCCATCCCGGCCCGGCACGAGATCTATGTCTCCATCGCCGACGACACCCGCTTCCGCGCCCCGACCCTGACCATCACCCACCACGGGGGCGTGGACATCGAGGAGCTGCCCCCGGACAAGATCGCCCGCATCCCCTTCGATGCCCTGACCGGGTTCAAGGGCTTCATCGTGGCCAATGCGCTCGACAGCATCCACGCCCCCGCCGAGATCATCAGCCCGCTGGTCCAGCAGCTCCCCAAGCTCTGGGATCTCTTCAACAACTACGGCATGAGCATGCTGGAGCTGAACCCCATCCGCATGATGCCCAAGGAAGACGGGCGCCTGGTGCCCGTGGCGTGCGACTTCAAGTGCAGCTTCGACACCGACGACCCCGCCTGGCAGCGCCTCGACCTGCCCCGCAGCCTGGAATCGAGCAACTACTCGGCCTTCGAGCTGGAGGTCAACGAGCTGCGCACCTACAAGGGCCAGTCGGACGTCTTCGTGATCAATGAGCTGGGCACCATCACCGCCATGACCTTCGGCGGCGGGGCCAATGCCCTGGTGACCGAGCTGCTGGGGGATCGCGGGACCATCTCGTCGGACTTCGGTGGCAACCCCCCTTACGAGAAGATGCTCGACATCAGCCGCATCGTCTACAAGCACTGGCTGGCCCAGACCAATGTCCTGTTCATCATCGGCGGAAAGGCCAACAACACGGACATCTATACCACCTTCCGCGCCATGGCCGACGCCCTGCGCGCCTATTTCAACACCCAGGGGCCGCGGCCCCTGTTCGTGGTGGTGGGGCGGGGCGGCCCCAACCTGATCCGCGGCATGGCCTATCTCAAGGACACCCTCGACGGACTCGGCATCCCCTACCGCATGTTCGGCCACGATTCGGCCATGAGCGAGGTGGTCAATTACGCCCGCGCGATCGACGATTGGATGCGCGAGGGCGGCTCGACAGAGATCGCCCGTCGTATGGGCATCACCCCAGCTGGCGCCGGGAGCAACCCATGATCGGCAACATCGCCCATATCAAAGAGTCCGTGCGCTGCACGGGCATCCCGGAGTTCCCGCACTATTTCGTCGGCGTCGATTCGCTCACCAGGCTCGCCACCCGCGACGACCGGGTCTGCGTGCTCAACATCCTGGGCAGCGAGAGCCGCACCGTCACCCCGGTCAGCCACGTCTACTCGGGGGGCAACGTGGTCTGCGGTGTCCAGCCGGGCCGATCCGGTGCGGTGCTCAAGACGGAGCTGAACGACATCCCCGTCTACAACACCGTGGCCGAGGCCCTGGCCGCCGGGCACAAGTTCAACGTGGCGGTGGTCTATGTGCCGCCCGCCAGCGTCAAGGACGCGGTGATCGAGGCGGTGCGGGTCAATCCCCACCTGGTGCGGGTCATCATCATCACCGAGAAGGTGCCGCTGAGCGACGCCCGGATCATCCGCCAGTACTGCCAGCTCCAGGGGGTGGACGTCTTCGGGGGCAACTGTCTCGGGATCGCCGACGCCCACCACCACGTGCGCATCGGCGGCGCCCTGGGCGGCAGCCATCCGGCGGAATCCCTGGTGCCGGGCTCGGTGGCCATCTATTCCAACTCCGGCAACTTCACCACCACCATCGCCGTCTATCTGCTGACCGCCGGGTGGGGGACGACCGTCTCCCTGTCCTCGGGCAAGGACGTCTACATCCACTTCGCCGCGCCCGAGTTCACCAACGCCTTCCACAAGGACGCGCGCAGCCGCGCCGCCGTCCTGTACGTCGAGCCGGGCGGCTACTACGAGCAGGAGCTGGTCTTCGAGAAGCCCGTGGTCGCCTGCGTGGTGGGGCGCTGGAAGGACCGCCTGACCAAGGCCTGCGGCCATGCGGGGGCCATCGCCGGCAGCGGCGACAACGCGGCGGCCAAGGAGCGCTGGTTCATGGAGAAGCTCGGCGTGGATGCCATCTTCACCGCCGACAACCCGGTCTGCTCGGCCAAGGGGGCGGTGGTGACCAATATCGCCGACGTGCCGGCGGCCATGACCGCCGTCATGGCCCGCAACGGCCAGGGCCCGGACTTCACCCCCCACGGCGACCTGTCCATGAAGTGCTGGTTTGCGGACGACACGGGCCTGCTCCTGCCTCCGGAGCTCGACGTGCGGCCGGTCCCGGCCGTGGAGCCCTACCGGCAGCAGATCGACGTGGTCAACCGCCAGCTCGGCGTCATCCAGCCCCGCGAGCCCATGAAGGACGCCTCCGGGGCCTCCATGATGGACCCGGTCACCCAGGTCACCCGCCTGCACGGCCAGAGCATCCTGGATCTGGCCACCCGGCCCTACGAGGACAACCTGGTGCTCGCCCTGGTGCGGGAGTATCCGGACGCGCAGGGGAGGGCGCTGGCCAACGTGGCGCTCAACGCACACGTCAACCTGGCCGGGACGCTCATGCTCGCCGCGGCGCAGGCCGCACGCGAGGCCGGCAACAGCCCCAACACGGCCCTGTGCTCGGCCATCGCCATGATGGGTCCGAGGATGCTGGAGGGTGCCCACCGGGCGGTGGAGTCCCTGGTGACCCTGTTCAAGGAGGCGGGCATCGCCGATCCGTCGCACGGGGGCCTCCCGCTCGACGCCCAGCTGAATGCCGCGGACACCGACCAGATCCAGGCCCTGACGGACGCCGAGCCCGATCCCCTGGCCGAGGCGATGCTGGCGGGTGCCGTTGCCCGAGGCGCGGCCGGATCCGTCTTCCTGCGCTTCCTCACCGCACTTGGCGAACGCCATGGGACGCACCCGGGCGCGGACGCCGTCCTCGCCGCCATCTGCTGCCACCTGGCCTGGCGGCCCCTGCTGCACAAGCGCATCTCGGTGACGACCCTGGCCAACCTGCCCTGGCACCTGCGGATCGCCGCCGCCGTGGTGGGCGCCTCGGTACCCCCGGAGCGCCAGACGCCGGAGACCTTCGGCGGCGTGCCCGTCCCCGAGCTGATCGTGGGCTGGAGCTTTACCGAGACCGCCTACCTGGCCCTATTGGCCCGTCGCCCGGACGACGAAGAGCGCTTCGCGTTCACCGTGCTGCTCGGTCTCACGGCCTCCAACGGGCCCGGCACCATCTCCGCCCAGGGCGCCAAGGGCGCGGTCAGCGCCGACGGCCCCGAGGTCCCCGAGCGGGTCCAGGTCAACAAGGCCTACGTGGGCTTCCTCAGCCACACCGGCTTCGCCCACGGTGGCAACGGATTCGAGGCGATGCAGTTCCTCATCGAGCGATTCGGCGGCGCGAGCCTGACCGACCCCGGGGACCCGGCCCACGGCCTGGACCTGGTGCGCATCGCCGCCGACTACGCGCTCGACTACAAGGCCTACAAGACCAAGGCGAAGGCCGCCGGAAATCTCTCCTACGCCAAGATCCCCTGCGTGAACCACCCCGTGTTCAAGGGCAAGGAGATCAACCTGGACCCGCGGGAGGTCTATGTCCGCGACCTGTTCCGGGGGCGTGGGAGCTACAACGTCTTCCACGACTTCTACCACGAGCTGGTCCAGGCCCTGGCCAGCTACGGCGTGAGCAGCAACGTCTATTGCGTGAACATCGATGCGGTCATCGCCGTCATCCTGCTCAAGATCCTCTGGCGGCCCTATGTGAGCGGCGAGATCGACGCCCGATTCCTCGAATACGGCGCATTCACCACCTTCCTGTACGGCCGGGTGGTCGGCCAGGCGGCCGAGATCGAGGACCACGCCACCCGTGGGCGGAACATGGATACGCGGACGGCGGCGAGTCAGTGTCGGTTTGTGGGGTGATCGTTGTGAATCTGACGGTGCCCAATTCCTCTGGGACCGCGCCGACATGCAGGGCTCGAGCAACTGACCACCGGAGCTTTGGACCTGAGGTCGTGCCACACTGATGGTGTGTAATCGTTGCGGCACGTATGGCTATGAATCTCACCATCACCATCGAGGATGATGTCCTGAAACGGGCGCGCCTGCGGGCACAGGCGGAAGGCACATCGGTGGACGCGGTCCTGCGGCCATTCCTCGAGGCCAATCCAGACGCGGGAGAGCGGGAGCAGGCTGCCATTGCCGACCTCATCAACCTCTCCCTGGAAAGTGCCGCGGGCCGCGGTGCCGCGACCTGGACTCGGGACGACCTCCATGAGCGCTGAGTTGCGCTTCATCGGTACCAACTCGCAGGGTCGTAGTCAGTTATACCCAAAGAAAAAAAGTGGGGACCCTCATAACCCGGCCGTCGAGTGCTTGACTCGAAGGTGTCATCAACCGGCAGATCGGAGGTGTCCCCATGAGTAAGGGTAGATATCGTAGCGTCGAGTGCAAGCAGGTGAACTGGCAGCGGTTGATCGAGCAGGCGTCGGGTCAAGCATTGGTCTTCGCCGTGGACGTGGCTAAAGAGGCCTTCTTCGGGCTGTTGCAGGTGAAAGGGGGGGAGTGTTTGGTGCGCATTCGCTGGAGCCATCCGGTTGAGACGGGGGAGTTGTTGAGCGGCTTGGAGCGGCTGATGGAGGCGCTTCCCCTGCAAGCGGTGATGGAGTCGAGCGGCACCTATGGGGATGCGTTGCGCTGGCAGCTGGGGGCGCGCGGGATCGAGGTGTACCGCGTCAGCACCAAGCGGGTGCATGACGAGGCGGAGGTCTACGACGGGGTGCCCAGTCTGCACGACGCCAAGGCCTGCGAGATCATTGGCGCTCTGCATGAGCGCGGTCTGTCCGAGCGCTGGATCGAAGAGGACGCCGAGCGGCGTGGGCGCAAGGCGCGCCTGAACATGCTGCGCGAGGCGAAGTCGCGTGAGGGCCAAGTGCGCAACCGTCTCGAAGCCCAGCTCGCCCGGCACTGGCCGGAGCTGTTGGAGCTGCTCGCGCTCAACAGCGCCAGCCTGATCGCGCTGATCGGCGCATTGGGTGGACCCGAGCAGGTCCACATCCTTGCCGATCTGGCGCGCAAGACCCTGCGCCAAGCCGGTCGTCGCGGCCTCGATGAGCAGAAGATCGAAGCGATCATCGAGAGCGCCGGCAACACCCTCGGGATGCCCTGCGTGCTCGAAGAGCGTGAGCACCTGCGCCAACTGGCCAACGAGCTGTTGGACATCGCCAAGCGGCTCAAACGTCTGGAGGAGGAGATCAAGCGCGAGGTCGGCGAGGACCACGTCATGGCGGACCTGGCCCCCCAGCTCGGTGCCACCACCACCCTGGTGCTGTTCGCCCTTCTGGGAACACCCGCCGCCTACCCCAGCGCTCACAGCTACTGCAAGGCCATCGGGCTGAATCTCAAAGAGCGCAGCAGCGGCAAACACAAGGGCCAGCTCTCCATCACCAAGCGTGGCCCCTCGCTCGGGCGCTTCTACCTCTATTTCGCCGCCCTGCGCCTGATTGCCAAAGAGCCGGTGGTCGGGCGCTGGTTCCGCGCCAAGACCCAACGCCCCGGGGCGGTCAAAGGTAAGCAGATCGTCGAGCTGATGCGGCGCATCGCCAAAGGCATCTGGCACCACGCCCAAGGACGCGCCTTCGCCATCGAGAAACTCTTCGGACCCGCCCCCGTGGCGCTGTCCTGAAGTGAGCACGGACCCAATCGCGAGCAGGAGAACCAGCACGCGCAACACAGACTGACACAGCACCGGTAGTCACCCTGTCCTCCTCGGCGTCGACCTCCGTTCCGCCCTCGGGCCGCTTGCAGGCCCCACCGTAGTCATGAGGCGGCGCCCGGGATGGCCCATGGACCACTTGCCCGATGAGACTGATCCGATGCCGCCCGTGCTCACGAGCACCCGTGCGGACATCCCATGCGAGAGGTTCGGCCGACCCCATGGTGGCACATCCAAGGACACCGATTCCCGGACTGAGCGACATGGCGCGAAGACCTCCGGCCATTGCCGATCAATGGAACTGATCGCAAACGACCGCCGTCTTCGCCTGCTCCCAGGGACGGGTTTTTATAAAAATATTTAATTTGAATGCGTTATGAGAGGGCGGA
>JBAPYD010000104.1:0-2658 GCA_049284555.1 Chromatiaceae bacterium
CCCCTCGGCCAGCCGATAGGCGCGGCGGGCGGTGAAGGTCTCGACGCTCATGGCCACCAGATCGACGCCAGGGCGCCGCGGGATCGGCTCAACCCGATCGTCGTAGAAGGCGACCTCATGCCCCTCGGCGCGGGCCGCCAGGATACCTATCGCCAGCGGCGGCATGGCGTCGGACGAGCGAAAGTCCCCCATGTTCGGGCGGATCAGGGCGATTCTCACAGTACTGCCGCCTCCGGCTGGGCGGGCCGTCCATCCAGGTCCGGGCTTGCCGCGAAGCTCACCGCGTAGATGCGCGTGCGATAGGTCAGTGGGCGGAAGGTGCGCATGAGAGCGCCCAGCCAGGGGTGGCGCTCGTGCAGCCCCAGGGTGAGGACGGGGCTGCCTGCGAGCGCCAGCGCGTCCTCGATCAGCACCGCCGGGCCGTGCCGGCAGCCATCTGCGACCGCCAGGAAGGCGAGGTTGGTCTGGTCCAGAGCCCTTCCCACCCGCGGCAGGGCGACCCGCTGGGTGAGGCGCGCATAGGCGTTGTAGAGAGGCAGCAATTGCTCCAGCGGGGCACGATAGCCGTAGGCGGTCACCTGCTTGTAGGTCTGCTGACGCCACAGCGCCATGCAGGCCGCCAATCCCCGCGATCCGTCGATGGCGTAGAAGGTTGCGCCGGTGGCCAGTGCCATCCCGGGCGTCAGGGCGGGGGCGAACTGGTATTGCCTGGCCGAGCGGTTGTGCAGGTCGCACAGGGCCGTGAGCTCTGTCGCCGCGACCGGCCGCCACAGGCTGTGGCGACGGTACCGCGCACCGGGCAGTGCCAGACTCACCAGCTCGTTGCAGGACCGGTAGCTGGGCATGCCGCGCAGATTGGCCTCCAGCAGTCGCCGGGCCGGGCGGTTGCCGGCGGCGATGGCGGTGTACCAGTGCTCAGGTGGGGGTCGCGGCGAGAGCCGAAGCACCGAGTCGAACCCCGCACGCAGAATGCGCAGCCGGTGGCGGTAACGCGGATCGACCCGCAGGGACGCGAGGTACCCGATTCCGATCGGCTCACCGTTCATGTGCACGGGCTGCCGCGAGCAGGCGTACATGCCGACCAACGCATTCCCTTCGTGAGCCACCACCGCCCAGTCCCGCCCGAAGCGGTCGCATCCGGCGAAATAGGACGGCTCCCGCGCCACGCTCATCCGCACCCAGGATGGCATGGGGTTGTCGCGCAGGAGCGCTCGCAGGGCGGCGTCGTCCTCGGCGGTGGCGCGGCTGAGACTGATCATGCGACCTCGAGCAGCTCCCGGGTGTCCGCCTCGTCCCCTAGGGGGTAGCCGTTGCGCATCGAGATCTCGCGGCGGTGCAGGGCGTTGATGGGGAGGAAGTTGCGGAACATGAAGCCATCGGCGCGGTTACGCAGCCCCCGCTTGAGAATGCTCGACCAGGCGTAGAAGCGGCGGCGCGCCGCTACGCAGCCCTGGGTAATCTCCTGGGGGCTCAGCCGGGCCGGTTTGAAGGGGAGGTCGTTGTAGCGGTACCCCGGGTCCAGCCACCAAGCGGCGAAGCGCAGCCGCCCCTCGTCGCGCAACCGCTGGTAGAGGGATGTACCGGGGAAGGGCGTGAGGTGGTTGAAGGCGGCCACGTACATGCCCTGCTCAATAGCGAAATCCACCGCCTGATCGAAGGAGGCGGCGGTGTCGTTGGGGTAGCCGAAGACGAAGGTGCCGTACACGCCGATGCCGTACCGGCGCAGGTTGGCCAGCGCCGCCCCGTAACCGCCGCGCATGGTGTTGAAGCCCTTCCTCATCAGGCGCAGGTTGTCTTGGTCCAAGGACTCAAAGCCGATCAGCACGCCGCGGCAGCCGCAGCGGGCCATCTCGGCCACGAACTCCTCGTCGTGGGCCGCGTTGATGCTCATCTGGGTGATCCAGCGCAGCTTGAGCCCCGCGAGCCGCGGTAGCAGCGCTTTGCCGGCCCGGATGTCGCCGGCGAAGTTGTCATCGACGAAAAAGAAGAGCCTCCTTCGGTGGCGCTGGGCCGCCAGCTCCGCGACGACGTCCTCCGGCGGTCGCGCCCGGTAGGTCCGCTCGAAAAAGGACTGGATGGCGCAGAACTCACACGGGAAGCGGCACCCCCGGCCTGTCTCGATCAGGCCGATGGGCAGGTACCGCTTGCCCTCGAACAGCCGCCGATCGGTCGCCAACCCGGCCAAGCTGCCCGCGGTGCCGCGATAGTGCCGCCGCAGGGTGCGGTGACGCAGGTCGTCCAGCAGCTCCGCCCAAACGCCCTCGGCCTCGCCAGTGACGATCGCCTCGGCGTAGCGCAGGGCCTCGTCGGGAACTAGGGTCGGATGAAAGCCGCCCATCAGCACCGGTACCCCGCGGCGGCGGTATTCGCTCGCGATCTGGTAGGCGCGGCGCGCGGTGTAGGTCTCCACCGGGAGGGCCACCGCGTCGGTGGGCTCGTCGTAGGGGATGGTCTCCAGCCGGTCGTCGTAGAAGCGCAGCTCCGCCCACGGCGGGGTGAGCGCGGTGAGGCTGGCGATGGGAAGCGGCTCCATCTGCCAGGAACGGATGTAGGGCTCGCCGCGGCGGTGGCCGATGGCCGGTTGGATGAGTGTCAGCCGCATAGGGTCCGATTGCGCGGCGGCGCCGCCGCGAGCGTCGCGAACGACTCCCCGAGGGG
>JBAPYD010000105.1:0-8563 GCA_049284555.1 Chromatiaceae bacterium
GCTCCCGATAGCTGAGCCCCCCGGTGTCGTCGAAGACGCAGGTCTCCTCCCCGAGCCCCGCCGCGACGGAGCGGAATCGTCCTGGGATGTGGTCGCTGGAAGGGCCGTGCGTCATCGCCCGCGCCGGGCATGGCGGGCACGCGTCCCGCGCGGAGGGCGCGCCAAGTCTCGATCCATCCGCCGCGGCGACGACGTCACGCTAGATGACCTTCGAGAAGCCGACGGGGCCGGTCTTGGCGGCCAGATAGGCGTCGAAGGCCATGCAGATGTTCCGGATCAGCAGCCTGCCCCGGGGCAGGACGCGGATCGCCGTCTCGTCCACGGCCAGCAGGCCATCCTCGACCATGGGACCGAGCCGGTCGAGTGCGCTCCCAAAGTAGGCCTGAAAGTCGATCCCCCAGGCGGACTCCACGGCGGCGATGGGAAGCTCGAAATGGCAGATGAGCCGCGTGATCACATCGCGCCGGATCAGGTCGTCCCGACTGAGCTCGATGCCCCGGAAGACAGCCAGCCGGCCGGCGTCGATGTCGCCGTAGTAGTCCTCGAGTCCGCGCCGGTTCTGCCCGTAGGTGTTGTCCACCTTGCCGATGGAGGTTACCCCGAGCCCGATCAGGTCGCAGTCCGCGTGGGTGGAGTAGCCCTGGAAGTTCCGGTAGAGGGTCCCCGCCTGCTGGGCCAGGGCCAGCTCGTCGTCCGGCCGGGCGAAGTGATCCATGCCGATGTAGACGTAGCCCGCCTCGGTCAGGCGCGCGATGGTGGCCTGGAGGATGTCGAGCTTCACCTCGGGGGCCGGCAGCTCCTCCGCGTTGATCCGCCGCTGGGGCTTGAAGCGCTCCGGCAGATGGGCGTAGTTGAAGATCGAGAGGCGGTCGGGGGCGAAGGCGACGACCCGATCCAGGGTTCGCAGGAAACTCTCAACGGTCTGGAAGGGCAACCCATAGATCAGGTCCACGCTGATGGACCTGAAGCCCTCCGCGCGCGCCGACTCGAGGACCTCCAGCGTCTCCGCCTCGCTCTGGATGCGGTTGACCGCCGCCTGCACCCGGGGCTCGAAGTCCTGGACCCCCAGGCTCATGCGGTTGAATCCGAGTCGGCGCAGGAGCGCGACCGTTCCCGCATCCGCCTCCCGCGGGTCGATCTCGATGGAATACTCCCCGACGCTGTCGTCCGCCAGCGCGAAGTGGCGGCGGGTCTGGTCCATGAGCCGCTGCATCTGCTCATGGCTGAGAAAGGTCGGTGTGCCCCCACCCCAGTGGAGCTGCTCCACCCGCCGCCCCGTGTCGAACAGGGCCGACTGGAGCTCGATCTCCCGGTGGAGCCGCTCCAGGTAGGGTGGCGCCAGGGTCCGGTCCTTGGTGGCGATCTTGTTGCAGGCGCAGTAGAAGCAGACCGTATCGCAGAAGGGGATATGGAAGTACAGCGAGAGGGGTCTCCCGCTCTCGTTGCTGCGGGCACAGGCACGCTGGTAGGCGGCCCGGTCGAAGGTCTCGTCGAACTCCACCGCGGTGGGGTAGGACGTGTAGCGAGGCCCGCTCTGGTCGTAGCGCCGGATCAGGTCGAGGTCGAACGAGATGCCCTGATCCATGGGTCAGCTCCCCCGAGGGAAGCGCTGATTCATCGCGCTTCCCGTCCGAGCCAAGGAAGGCCCGTCATTCATGGCGTCGAAGACCGCTTCGATCCCCTTGTCCAGGGGGTCGGGGAAGGCCGGGAAATTGGGCAGCGCTTCCACTTCGAAGACCGCCTGGCGCACCCATTCCGCATACTCGTCGACGCTTCGCGCCCGCCTCAGGGTCATGAGCTCATGCCTCCTCGAATTGGTCTTGGTGCAGCTCGATCTGCTCCCGAGTCAGGAGCAGCACGCCCTCCCCGCCCCGTTCGAACTCCAGCCAGGTCCAAGGGACATCCGGGATGCGTCGTTCCAGCTCGGCGGCCGAGCCTCCAACCTCCAGGATCAGGATTCCCTCCTCCGTGAGGTGACGCGCCGCATCCCGGAGGATTCGCACGACCAGATCCAGACCGTCCTCGCCGCCCAGGAGCCCCAGCTCGGGCTCGCGCCGATACTCCATCGGCAACCGACCGTACTCCTGCTCGGAGACATAGGGCGGGTTGGACAGGATCAGGTCGTAGCGATTGCCGCTCAGGCCCGAGAAAAGGTCCGACTCCAGGACCCGCACCCGATCCCCCACACCGTGACGCTCGACGTTGCGCCTTGCCACCTCCAGCGCGGACGGGGAGAGGTCCACCAGGTCCACGTCCGCATCCGGCAGGTAGACCGCGGCGGCGATCCCGATGCAGCCGCTGCCGGCGCACAGGTCCAGCACCCGCCCGACGCGCTCCCCGTCGATCCAGGGGTCGAACCCGGCCTCGATCAGCTCCGCCATCGGCGAGCGCGGCACCAGCACCTGATCGTTCACGAGGAACTCGAGGCCCGCGAACCAGGCACGTCCTGTCAGGTAGGCAGCGGGCACCCGTTCGGCGACCCGTCGCTCGATCAGGTCCGTGATGGTGACCCGCTCGCTGGGGGTGAGGCGGCAGTCACGAAAGGTCCCGGGCAGGTCCGGTCCCAGATGGAGGCTCAACAGCACCAGCTGGGCGGCCTCGTCCAGGGCGTTGTCAGTGCCGTGCCCGAAAAAGAGCTCGGCCTTGTTGAATCGGCTCGCGCCCCAACGGATGAAATCTTGAATGGTGACTAGCCCATCCGGCTGCTCCGCCATCGTGATCGGCTCCTCCTGTCAGTCCCGATGTGTTGCACCCGACCGGCGACGGAGAGCGCTCGCGACGGGGCGAGACAGGATAGCATCCCGATAGGAAGGATCGCATCGCGCCGGACGCACGCCGATCCGCGGCGTGCGCCCAGCGCCTCAGCGCCCCGAACCATCCCGATACGGACGCCGCTCGCGCGACGCCACGAGCATCCCGAACGGGGCGCCCCCCTTACGACCCCCAGGGGGACCGGGGTGCTCTGCTCCGTCGGAGGTCGCGGGCTTCGGTTCAGGCGGCGCGTCGTCGCCGATCCGTCGCGATCACGTCGGCTCGAACCCTCGGCTTTTCTGCCTGGCCGCGCTCGACCAGGTCGGCCAGGCTGATCTCGCTCAGGAAGCGGAAGATCTCGTCGCTCAGCTGGTCCCAGAGATGGTGAGTGAGACAACGCTGTCCATCGCGGCAGTTCTCCCGACCGCCGCAACGGGTGAACTCCACCCATTCGTCCACCGCACAGATGATGTCGGCGATGGAGATCTCGCCGGAGGGGCGGCCCAGGTAGTACCCGCCGCCGGGCCCCCGCACGCCCCGCACCAGCTGCTTGTTTCGCAGCGCGGCGAAAAGCTGCTCCAGATACGAGAGGGAAATGCCCTGGTTGACCGAGATATCCGCCAGAGTCACCGGACCCCTGCCAGAATGCAGGGCCAGATCCAGCATGGCGGTTACCGCATATCTGCCTTTCGTCGATAGTCTCATGGTCGCTTGCCTGCCAGGTTCAACGGACTGGCCCCGGTCAACAGCAAGGGGCCCTACGGTACTCTGAGTAAAATGGTCGGGTTTCCGGACAATTCAATACGGGCGAGGCGCCCTTTCCTCAAGCGCATGAGTCAATTTTCCCCTCGGGAGGTTCCCCGCAACCTTGAGTGACGTGACCGGTGAGTCCTGGACGCAGAGAGGGGGAGGAACGAGGCTGCCGAGCGCCCGAAGCCTTGGCGACGATCACCCGCAGGAGCAGGCGAGATCATCGTCCTCGGGGAGCGGGAGCCAAGCGGTGCTGGAAGCACCGAAGCGATGTCCTTGTTGGAGACAGTAGGCAAGCCACTTCCCGAGGAAGAGGTTCAACCGCCACTTGGAATCCAGGGCGGGCGGCTGGTAATCGGCGTGCAAGGGCAAGGCGGTCTGGCGGAGGTCCAGCACCTCGACCTGTCGGGCGTCGTGGTAGACCCGCAACCGCACGTCGGGATCGGATCCGAGGGCCGAGCGGCCGGACTCTCCGTCGCCGAAGACATGGGTGAGCCGCAACAGGGTCGTATAGGGCGCCTGGACCTCGATCGTCAGGTGCAGGTCCACCGCGCCTTCGACCCGCGACACGAGCCGACCCTGCCGTCTTGGCAGACCCTGTATGAGGCGGCACAGAAGGGAGTAGTTCTCCTCGCAGAGAACCATTAACGCGCCCACCGTGGGGCGCGTTGACAAGAGGGCAGCGCTCGAAAGGGGGCAGAGGGTGTCTCGCATGCGCTGCCCCGCGGGCCCCGGCCGAGCTCAGGCCGTGCCGGTCTGTTGCTCGGCGATCTGGCGCTTGACCTCAGCCATGTCAAGGGCCTTCGCCTTCCCCAACAGGTCGCGAAAGTGGGTCTCGGGCAGTGCGCCCGGCTGGGAGAAGATGATGACCTGATCGCGGAAGATCATCAGGGTGGGGATGGAACGGTTCTGGAAGTGGGCCGCGATCTCCTGCTCCACCTCCGTGTTGACCTTGGCGAAGACGATGTCGTCGAAATCGGCCGATACCTTGTCGTAGACGGGGGCGAAGGAACGGCAGGGTCCACACCAGGGCGCCCAGAAATCCACGATCACGAAATCGTTGTTCTTGATCGTCTCCTCAAAGCTTTGCTTGTCCAGCTCTACAACTGCCATGGTGACTCTCTACGGACTGATTTCAGATGGGCCAGGATACTAACAGATTCATCCCGCGGCCGCAGAAGGCCCCGCCTCCACGCCCCCTCATCGAGACCGGGCACCGGAAAGTAGCACCAAAAAAACCGGGCTTGCGCCCGGCTTTTCGGACGGGATCGCCCCGGAACTCAGACGGCCTTCAGCTGGCCGATGATCTGGTCGCGGATCTCGTCGACGGAGCCGATCCCGTGGATCTTGATGTACTTCGGGGCGCCCTCCCCGCCCTTCTCGGTCCAGGCCGAGTAATAGGCGATCAGGGGCTCGGTCTGGTCGTGGTAGACCTTGAGCCGGGCCTTCACCGTCTCCTCCTTGTCGTCATCGCGCTGGATCAGCGGCTCCCCGGTCTCGTCGTCCACGCCCTCGACCTTGGGCGGATTGAAGACCACGTGATAGGTACGGCCGGAGGCCAGATGGACCCGGCGACCGGACATGCGACGGATGATCTCCTCGTCCGGCACGTCGATCTCCACCACCGCGTCGACGAACACCTTGGCGTCCTTCAGGGCGTCCGCCTGGGCGAGCGTGCGGGGGAACCCGTCGAAGAGGAAGCCGTTCTTGCAGTCCGCCTCGGTGATGCGCTCCTTCACCATCCCCATGATGATGTCATCCGACACCAGTCCACCCTCGTCCATGATCTTCTTCGCCGCCTTGCCAAGCTCGCTGCCCGCCTTGACGTGGGCCCGCAGCATGTCGCCGGTGGAGATCTGGGGGATGCTGAAGGCTTCCTTGATGAAGCCGGCCTGGGTACCTTTTCCTGCCCCGGGGCCGCCAAGCAGAATCACGCGCATGGGATCACCTCTTCTTCGTGTAGAAAGACGGTGAAGTGTGCCATAGGGAGCCATCCGCTGGCCATCCCACAGAATCCATGGGGAGATCGACTCTGTTTATCCGCACGCCCGAAGAGGTGGCCGCCCCTCCGGGTCCTGGATCGGTTTACCACAGCGGCGCAGGTGCCGCGCGTCAGGCGTAGGCGGGGGCGAAGGCCCGCTCGGGCTCCTCGATCGGGCCGTCCACCCCCCAGTACGGGGAGAGCTTGCGCAGCTGGGCGACGATGGGCGGCACCGCGGCCACGACCCGATCCACCTCCTCCGGGGTGTTGTAGCGGGACAGGGAGAAACGGATGGTCCCGTGGGCCGCGGTGTAGGGGATCCCCATGGCGCGCATGACATGCGAGGGCTCCAGGGACCCGGAGGTGCAGGCGGAGCCCGAGGAGGCCGCAATCCCCTGCTTGTTGAGCAGCAGCAGGATGGCCTCGCCCTCGATGTACTCGAAGGCGATGTTGCTCGTGTTGGGCAGCCGGTTGGTCGGGTCCCCCGTGACGAAGCAATGGGGCACGGCGGCGAGTATCCCCTGCTCCAGCCGGTCCCTTAGGGCCCGAACCTCCGTCTTCTCCGCCTCCATATGTTCCAGGGCCAGCTCGCAGGCCTCGCCGAGACCCACGATGGAGGCGGTGTTCTCGGTGCCCGCGCGCCGACCCCGCTCCTGGTGCCCGCCCCGCAGCAAGGGGCGGAAGCGGGTGTTGCGGCGCAGGTAGAGCACCCCGACCCCCTTGGGTGCATGGAGCTTGTGACCGGAGAGGGACAGCATGTCGATCGCCGTCTCCTTGAGATCGATGGGGACCTTGCCGACCGCCTGGACCGCGTCGGTGTGGAAGAGGACGCCGGCCGAGCGGGCCAGCTCCGCCATCTCCTCCACCGGGAACAGGGTGCCCGACTCGTTGTTGGCCCACATGACCGAGGCGATGGCCACCCGCTCGGAGAGCAGCCCCATGTACTCGCGCATGTCCAACCGCCCCTTGCCGTCCACCTTGAGCCGATGGACCTTGTATCCCTCCTTCTCCAGGTGCTCGCAGAGCGACAGCACGGCCGGATGCTCCACCACCGTGGTGATGATCTCCTTGCGCTCCGGCTGGGCGCGCAAGGCCGAGAGGATGGCCGTGGAGTCGGACTCGGTCCCGCAGGAGGTGAAGATGATCTCCGAGTCGTGCTCGGCCCCCAGCAGGGACTGAACCTGCTGGCGGGCCCGCTTGAGCGCCGCCCCCACCCGGTTGCCGAATTGATGCAGGGAGGACGGGTTGCCGTACTGCTCGGTGAAGAACGGCAGCATGGCCTCCACCACCTGGGGGTCGACCCGGGTGGTGGCGTTGTTGTCCAGATAGATGCCTTGGGTCATCGGAGCACCCCTTGAGCCTCGTGGGCCTCTTGGTCCGCGGATGAAGTCCGCAAATGAACGCAAATGGGCGTGGGCTCAGGGCCTTGGTAACTTGGCTAGCCCGATACCCGCGGAGGGGTCGGGACCAGGGTCCACCGGGCCCAGAGTCCCTTGCCCTTTTCGTCGCGCCATCAAGCAGTTTGAAGCGCTGCGGCCGGGAGTACGCGCACGAACTCGCCCAGCTCCTCGACGATGCGCTGCTGGATCCCGTCCAGCGTGGTGGCCGCCATCTGGCAGCCGGCGCAGGCGCCGGTCATGTTGACGTAGACGTTCTTGCCATCCACCTCCACCAGCTCCACGTCGCCGCGGTCGCGCTGGAGGTTGGGCCGGATGGCCTCGATAGCCCCCTCGATGCGGCGGATGCGCTCCAGGGTTCCCAGCCTCTTTCGCCCACCGGACGGGACCGCGGCGGCGGTAGGATCGAAGGTCCTGCCCTGCGCCGCCAGCACCCGGGCGAGGATCTCCTCGATGCCCTCGTGGCAGGAGGAGCAGCCGCCCCCGGCCTTGGTGTAGTTGGTCACCTCCTCGACGGTCGAGAGCCCGTTGGCGCGGATGGTCTCCTCGATCAGCACCGCGTCCACCGCGAAGCACTTGCATACCAGGGCCCCCTCCTCGTGGTCGTCCTTCCACTCCTCGCCCCGATAGTTGGCCACCGCCGCCTGCAGGGCCTCCCGGCCCATCACCGAGCAGTGCATCTTCTCGGGCGGGAGCCCGTCTAGGAAGTCGGCGATGTCCTGGTTGCTGACCTTCAGGGCATCGTCCAGCGTCATGCCCTTGATGATCTCCGTGAGCGCCGAGCTGGAGGCGATGGCGGAGCCGCAGCCGAAGGTCTGGAAGCCGGCCTCCAGAATGGTCTCGCTCTCCGGATCGACCTTTAGGGACAGACGCAGGGCATCGCCGCAGGAGAGCGACCCCACGTCCCCGATGGCGTTGGCCCCCGCCACGGCCCCGGCATTGCGGGGGCTGAAGAAGTGCTCTTTGACCTTGTCAGAATAGTCCCACATGCTCGGCCTCCGGGCTCGGTGGATCAGGCGCTGAATGACTTGCCGCAGCCGCAGCTCGCGGCCGCGTTCGGGTTGCTGAAGCGGAAGCCGCTGCCGTCCATGCTGTCGTGGAAGTCCACGGTGACACCGGCGAGCAGGGGTGCGCTGAAGGGATCGACGAAAATCTGGACCTCGCCGCACGCGACGACCAGGTCGTCCAGACGTGCCTGCTCCTCCAGGCTCATGCCGTACTGCATGCCGGAGCAGCCACCGCCGGTCACGGAGATGCGCAGTCCGGCGACCGGCTCTTCGGCCCCTTTGATAAAACGGCTCACGGCTCTCTGGGCGCTGGGGGTCAGGGTCAGCATGGTCTTGGTGCTCCTCGATGGTCTGGACCGCGATGGCGCGGCAGTCTGGCTTTGGGTTTAGCCATGCAATCCCCTTGCCACAGGATCGGAGGCGCCCAAGCGGCCGCATCAACGTGCATTCAGTGGAAGCTGGCAGCCCTCTCGTGGGCTTTGCGACAAGCAGCGGAGGCCCGCAGGGTGGGGTTGCCGACAGGGATCACGGGATCGCCGTGGGGGTTCCCCCCGGGCGCCGGCGCCGAAAGGGCTCCGGGTCAGGCGGGTTGCTTTCGCCCCCGGGCCGCCTTACCGTTTTGGAAAGACGACCCGGTCAATGAGGCCGTCGTCACTCGGCATCGAGACCACACCACC
>JBAPYD010000106.1:0-1989 GCA_049284555.1 Chromatiaceae bacterium
GCCAGGCGGTGCTCGATGCCCTCGGGGCCGACGGGGAGTTCATCCCCTGCCTGCATTCGGTGGGAGCACCGCTGCAGCCGGGTGAGGCCGATGTCCCCTGGCCCTGCGCCCCCAACATCGCAGACAAGTACATCGCCCACTTCCCGGAAACCCGGGAGATCTGGTCCTACGGCAGCGGCTACGGGGGCAATGCCCTGCTCGGCAAGAAATGCCTGGCCCTGCGCATCGCCTCGGTAATGGCTCGGGACGAGGAGTGGTTGGCGGAGCACATGCTGATCGTCGGCGTGGAGCCCCCGAACGGCAAGAAGGTCTACGTGGCCGGCGCCTTCCCCAGTGCCTGCGGCAAGACCAACTTCGCCATGCTGATCCCGCCCAAGGGCTTCGAGGGCTGGAAGGTGACCACGGTGGGCGACGACATCGCCTGGATCAAGCCCAACCCGAAGGACGGGAAGTTCTACGCCATCAACCCGGAGGCCGGCTTCTTCGGCGTGGCCCCGGGCACGAATGGGGACTCCAATCCCAATGCCCTGGCGAGCCTGAACGCGAACTGCATCTTCACCAACTGCGCCCTCACGGACGACGGCGACGTCTGGTGGGAGGGCATGACCCAGGAGCCCCCCGATCATCTGATCGACTGGAAGGGCCACGACTGGAACCCCGGGATCGGCACCCCCGCGGCCCACCCCAACGCGCGCTTCACCGCCCCCGCCGCCCAATGCCCCTCGATCGATCCGGAATGGGAGAACCCGAACGGGGTCCCCGTCAGCGCCTTCCTGTTCGGGGGCCGGGTGAGCAGACACTTCCCCCTGGTCTTCCAGAGCTACAACTGGGAGCACGGTGTCTACATGGCGGCCACCATGGGCTCCGAGGCCACGGCGGCGGCCATCGGACAGGCCTCGGTGCGTCGCGACCCCATGGCCATGCTCCCCTTCTGTGGGTACAACATGGCGGACTACTGGCGCCACTGGCTGCGCATCGGCCGCAAGATGGTGGCCACGCCGCCACGCATCTTCCGGGTCAACTGGTTCCGAAAGGACGAGCACGGGCGCTTCATCTGGCCCGGCTACGGGGAGAATATGCGGGTGCTCAAGTGGGTGGTGGAGCGCTGCAACAGCAACGGGGGGGGCATCGAGAGTCCGCTGGGCTGGGTGCCCGACTACGGGGCCCTCGAGTGGGCCGGGCTCGAATTCCCCCGCACGGCCTACGCGAGCATCACCAACATCGACACCGAGGTCGCGCGCCAGGAGACCAACGACCAGGAGGAGCTCTTCACCCGCTTCGGGGACCATCTGCCTCGGGAGATGGAGATCGAGCGGGAGCTCCAGCTTGCCCGCCTCTATCACTCGCCGCCGGTCTGGGACCTGTCCGCCGCCACTTAGGGGACGGTGGACGAATGCGCGATCTGAGCGATACTGTATATATGTTCAGTCATCGCTCGGACGGGTACTGCCCTGGCCGCCTCTTACGCCGAGCTTCATTGCCGCTCGTGCTTCTCCTTCCTCAAGGGCGCCTCCCATCCGGAGGAGCTGGCGCGACGCGCCCATGAGCTGGGCTATGGGGCCCTGGCCCTGACCGACCGCTGCTCCCTGGCGGGGGTGGTACGGGCACACCAGGAGGCCAAGGACCTGGGGCTGCCGCTCATCGTGGGCTCGGAGCTCCGCATCGCCTCCGGGCCCCGGCTGGTGGCCCTGGCCCAGACCCGAGCGGGCTATGGCAACCTCTCCCAGCTGATCAGCCGGGCCCGGCGACGGGCCCCCAAGGGCCAGTACCGCCTGCTGGCTGAGGATCTGGACACGGGGCTGCCGGAGTGCCTCCTGGTCTGGCTGCCCGACCGGGAGCCGGGCCACGATCGCTCCGAGACCACCGCCCAAGGCCGGTGGCTGCGGAAACGCTTCCCGGGGCGGCTGTGGGCGGGGGTCGTCCTGCACCGCCGGGGCGGAGACCAGGCCTGGCTCGCGCATCTCCAGCGGCTCGGCCGGGACCTGGACC
>JBAPYD010000107.1:0-6104 GCA_049284555.1 Chromatiaceae bacterium
CTGCTGCCACGTCGCCGCGCGGGCCCTCGGCCTCCGGCCAGCCGGCGATGTGCCGCCCGACCAGGCCCGTCAGCATCTCCAGATGATCCCGCCTGTCGTTGAGGCAGGGGATGAAGCCGTAGTCACCGCCCCCGGCGGTCTGGAAGTAGTCCCGGTTCTCGACCCCGATCTCCTCGATGGTCTCCAGGCAGTCGGCGGAGAAGCCCGGCGAAATGACCTGGACCGAGCCAACCCTCTCGGCGCCCCAGGCCTTGAGGGTCTCGTCCGTATAGGGCCGCAGCCACTCCTTGGTCCCGACCCGGGACTGGAAGGAGAGGGTCCAGCGCTGCGGTGCGAGGGCGAGGGCCTCGGCGACCAGACGGGCCGTCTTGTGGCACTGGCAATGGTAGGGATCGCCGTTGAGAAAATAGTCTTTGGGTATCCCGTGAAAGGAGAAGAGCAGGCGCTCCGGCTCCCCATGGGCCTCCCAGTGATCGCGCATGCTCTGCGCCAGGGCGGCGATGTAGGCGGGGTCGTCGTGATACTGGTTGACGAAGCGCAGCTCCGGGATCCAGCGCCAGCGGGACAGCTCCTGCGTGACCGCGTCGAAGGTGGAGGCCGTCGTGGTGGCCGAGTACTGGGGGTACAAGGGCAGCACCAGGAGCCGCCGGACCTGGGCCGCCCGCAGCTCGGCGAGGGCGGCCGGGATCGAAGGGTTACCGTAGCGCATTCCCAGTGCAACGCGAACCGGCCCCGGGAGACGGTCCGTCAGCAAGGCTTGCAGGCCCTCGGCCTGGCGGCGGGAGATCTCGAGCAGGGGAGACCCGCGCTCGGTCCAGACCGACTGGTAGGCCCGGGCTGAGCGGGCCGGACGCACCCGCAGGATGACGCCGTGAAGGATGAGCCACCAGATGGGCCTGGGGATCTCCACCACGCGGGGATCCCACAGGAACTCGGCGAGGTAACGCCGCACCGCGGGAGTCGTGGGCGCGTCGGGCGTGCCGAGATTGAGGAGAAGCACCCCCAGGGATTCGGGGGCATCGTGGCGGAAATTCGCGGTGTTGATAAATGCCATCACTCCGTCTCGGCGACCACTGAGACCCAAGGGGACCGGTGGGACCCGGGTCGGTCTATGCGGGGTTGTCGCCCCTGGGTCCGGTTCAGGCTGATCCCTGGGTGATCCGAATCGGGTGCCCAGGAGACCGGAAAATCGCCGGGCGCACGGGCTTGCGCGTCAAGCCGCGGCGCGTCGCAAGCGGGCCTCGATCCGAGCACGTCGGATCAGCCCCAGATCCAAGACCCGCGGATAGAGTCGCCAGAGGGCATCCACGAGCAAGGCGTGATCCCCCGCCTTGGTTTCCAGATCACGCCGCACGGGATCCGGAAGATCCGGAAGCGTCAGCAGGTAGGGGGCAAGCCAGGCCAGATACTCGTCCACCAGTCGTTGCGCGTCCCCCCCTTCCCACTGGGTACGTACCGACAGCGTCGGCAGCTCCGCGCGGGCGAGCCGTCGACCACACAGCGCCGGATCCGCGCCGTGATCCAGGCCCAGGGCGTCCTCGCCCTCGATCTGGAACCATTGGGTCCGGCGGCCTGGCGCCGCCCCCTGGGCGACCAGGCCCTCCAGGGCCGCCAAATGATAGCTTCGGCCGCTGGGGTCACGATCCGGCACGCCCCGGGCGGCCAGGGTCGGCGAAACGAACGGCCGCCCGTCTCCCCGGTCTCCCGCTGTCCAGTCGACCACCGCGTACGCATCCAGGTCGCTTCGGGGTAACGCGGTGGCCAGGAGGGCGAGGGGAAGCCCGTCTCCATCGAGCAGCCAGCGCTCGAGCTCCGGACCGAGTGGAAAGGGCAAAGACGGTGTCGCGGCGCGGACCTGCCCGATGAGCCGCTGGCACCTCGCGACCATGAGACCCGCGTCAAGGATGGGGTTCAGGGGAACCCTGGTCATACCCGTGGGCTCCGACCAGTCCCCGAAACGGAAGTAGCGCGGCTCTTCCTGATCCCCCCCTCTAGCCCAGAGGCCTCGTGGGGGGTGCGCAAGGACCTGAATCTGCCAGTGGACCCCGTCGAGGCTGAGTGCCCGGGCGCCGGGTGTCTTCACGACCGCCACGACCCCCAGGAAGGGGTTGACCCGGCGAAGCCCAAAGCAGCGGGTATCGGAGTCCAAGCCCATGGCGGGACTCACTGTTGCGCCTGGGCGGAGAGCTGCTTGAACAAAGCGCGAAATCGCTGGGGGTCCGGTGTCCCGAACAAGGGGTCGTCCGCCGCTGGGGCCAACGCCTCGACCGCCTCCCAGTCGGACGCGTCGAGACGCTCCCGGGCGATCGGGAAGGCCTCGCCGTCTTCCAGGGCCATGTGCTCTCGCAGGGTGCTGACCAGGTCACGTCCCTGGGCCTCCACCTCCTCCCGCGGCAGCACCGCCTCATGGACGATGGCCTCGAGCGACTGCCGGAAGCGTCGGTTGATCTGAGGCAGCCGCTCGTGCTGGTGGTGCAGGACATCGAACACGTCCCTCCGCTGGACCCCCCGATCCATGGCGCGGCGAAAGATGAGCTCCTCGGTGGGATGATGAATGGTGTCCTGGTAGCTCTCCATGTACTCCAACATCTCGGACATGAGCTCATAGTCGGGCTCCTGCCCCTCATGGAAACGATCCAGGAGCTGCTCAAGCAGGTTCAAGAGCTGGGCGAGCCGCTTATGGTCCAGGGCGAGTCGGTTCATGATGGAGTTCATGTAGGAATCCTCGCGGGTCGTTGGCCCCGGGCGGGCCCGCCATCAGGGCGCTTTGCGGGCCGCTGTCAGGGTCCCGGTCCAGTAGATACGGCATCCGGCAGGCGTTGCCAAGGGAGAAGGCGGATCTCGTCCCTACTGGGCCCCACGATGGTCGCCGCCAGCGACCCGAATCCTGCGTCGGCGCGCGGCCCAACGCCACAGCCAGCCCTCGGGGGGTTCCTCTCCCTTGACCACGTAGCTTAGGGTATGGAGATCCTGCAGGGTCCAGTCGAGGATGTCACGCGCCTCCTCCCGCCCGCAGAGGAGGACCTGGTCCCCCTTGTGCAGCCGCTTGCTCGGTTCCGGAAGGACTTCCCGCTGGTCCTGATGTTCCAGGAGCAAGGCAATCACGGGCAGGGGGCGATCCCGTTCCCGTGGGTCGCGCAGCAGGACATCCAGGGTGATCGGGGAGCCCCGGCGCTCGCCCTCGAGCAGGGCCGGGGCCTGCTCCTCGTCGACCTCGACCTGCCAGACGTGCGGGGGCTTGTCCTGGATCAGGGCGACGATCCGGCTGCTCAGCTCGCAGGCCCAGGCATTGTCGTAGAAGCGGGCGTAGGTGAGGAATTCCGACAACAGGGGGAGGGTGAGCCGCACCCGGATGCGATGGGCGACGATTGTCGAGGGGTGCATGACGACATGGGCACCGGCGCGCTCGAAGAGCTCGTGGTTGTCTGTGTGGTTCTCCCGCGCCACCACGAAGAGACGCGGGTTCAAGGCGCGAGCCGTCATGAGGATCGAGAGGTTGTTGGCGTCATTGTCCGTCCCCGCCACCAGCCCGACCGCCCGCTGGATGCCCGCCTCTTCCAGGGTGACCGCCTCGGTGCCCCGGCCCTCCACCACCCCTTCCTTCGGGATCCCGGTGCGGTGGGGCTCGGCCTCGATCACGGTCAGCTGGAGCCCCTGCTCCCGCAGATGCCGGTACATCGCCTTGCCGAATCGCCCATAGCCGCAAATCACCCAGCGACCCTCGCTGGGGGGATAGAGCGGCTCCCGCAGGGTCTCTCCACCGATACCCGAGAGCCAGTCCATCAGCAGGTTGAGACACGGAGCCTCCACCGCGATCGCCATATTCAGGGCGAAGGTGTCGAACGCGTCGTAGATATGGTCGGTACCGAAGGAGGCCATATTGGCCTCGATGTCATGAGAGTCTGCCCGGCAGATCACCTTGATCTTCGGACGCAGGAGCTTGGCGACGATGGCAATCTTGAGGTTGGTCTCGTTGACGTTGGTCAAGGCCACTACCCCCTGGCAGCTGGGGTGGTCGAGGCCCGCCGCCTTCAGGTTCGACGGGCGGCGGGCGTCCCCGCAGAGGGCCGGTACGTACTCCCGCTGGTTCTCCAGGGCCAAGAGGTTGATTCGCTCCGGATCGAAGTCGATCACCACCGCATGCTGGTGACGATCGGTGAGGGCCCGAACGAGGGCACCCCCGGTCTGACCATGGCCACAGACGAGATAGAAGGGATCCCGCAGTCGCTGAACCCGGCGGCGATAGCGACTGTCGGCGACGGCACGCTGGAAGGCAGGGTCCTGAAACAGCGCGATCAGGGTACCGACCGCGTAGATCCAAACCCCCACGGTGACGAAGATGCCCAGGGACATCCAGAGCCGCTGGGCGTCGGTGAAGGGGTAGGGAAGCTCGCCAAAGCCGATGGTCGTCCCCGTGTAGGCAACCACGTAGAAGGCGTGGAAGAAGCCCATGGAGACCGGATTGCCGTCCGCATCCTGGCCGGGGATCAGGACCAGCCCGGCAATCGCCAGCGTGTAGCTGCCGATGAGGGCAAGCAGCGGCGCGCGCATCCGCCGCATGACGAGAAAGAAGATGTGGTCCACGGCCCCCCGCCCGGACGCCGGCACCGCCCTCGGCTAGCGTCGCATCATGAAGGTCTCGATGACCAGGAGGACCACGGAGACCACGTTGGCGATCATCGCCCCCCCCGCCAGGGAGACCACCGCGGCCATAGCCGAGGGGGTCATGCCGGAATCGGTCGCGTAGACGGACAGCGCCCACACCAGGGCCGCCGCGAGCAACTGGAGCATTGCAACCAGGCTCGTGGCCAGGAGCAAGGCGCCCATTTGGGAGCGGTCGCCGAACTTGAGCACCGTGGCGATCAGATTGACCACGAGCACCGCGAACAGCTCCCACTTGTCGTGATGGGCCGGATTGTCGATCTCACCCACGAAGAACCCGAAGTTGAGGGTCAGGGCGAGGACGATGAAGAAGCCGAAGACGACCTTTTCAGGGTTCATGGGGGCTCCATGGCGAACGGAGACACCGCTGGCCCATCAGGAAAGGCCTCCAGAGAAGGAGACAGGCCCTATAGCTTGAACTCCAACCCCCGGAGCCTCCGCTGAAAGTCTTGGGAAACCGACTCGATGTCCTGGTCGCTGCCGATGACCTTTGGGGTCAGCACAACGACCAACTCGGTGCGATTCGAGCGCTTCGAGCGGTTCCCGAAGAGGAAGCCGAGGTAGGGCGTGTCGTAGAGCCCGGGGACACCCTGCTTGCCGCCGCTGCGCTCATCCTGGATGAGCCCGCCCAGGACCACCGCCTGGTTGGAGCGCACCGCCACGGTACTGGTGATCCTGCGCGTCAGGAACTGGGGACCGAGCGTCGACGAGTCGCCTGGCGTACTGACCTCCTGCTCGATCTCCATCTGGACCATTCCACCCGGGGTGACCCGGGGCCTGACGGACAACATGACGCCGGTGTTCTTGTACTGGACCTGATTGACGATGCGGTCCGTGGTGCTGGTCCCCTGCTGTTGACTCGTGGCCACGGGGACCTCCTGACCCACCTGGATCTGAGCCGCCTGGTTATCGAGGACCATCACCGAGGGCGAGGAGAGCACGTTGACCAGGCTCTCGCCCGCCAGGGCGTCCAACACGGCCCGGATCTGGCTCGGGCGCGAGACCAACACCCAGCTGAAGCCGCCGCGGAGCGCGTCGTCCTGCGTCGTGAGCGTCCCGTTGTTCAGCTGGAAGCGACTGCGGTTCTCATTGTTCGCTAGGCTGTAGAAGTTCCATTGGACGCCGTACTGCAGATTTCCGGTCAGGATGATCTCGACGATCGTTGCCTCCACCAGGACCTGGAGCGGAGGAATGTCGAGCTGCTTCAGGGCGTCCAGGATCTTCTTGTAGTCCTTCGGGCTGGCCCGCACCAATAGGGAGTTGTTGATCGCATCGGCGACGATGCTGACCTCCGAGGACATATCGAGGGTCCGTGCCGAGCCGGCCCCGCCGCCACGCTGTGAAAGGGTGCTTCCGCTGGTGCTGCTGCGGCGCGACGTGCTGCCCCCACCGATACCTCCGCCGTTGTCTCCGCCGATCCCGGTCGTCGTTGTGCCCTCGTC
>JBAPYD010000108.1:0-3228 GCA_049284555.1 Chromatiaceae bacterium
GCCATCGTCCGGTCCCCCGCGGATGCGCCCCCTGGCACGCCGATCGAGGCCCGCCTGCGGGAGGGCAGTCTGCGCGCGGTCGCGGAGCCGAACGCCGGACGGCTGGGTCCGGCGGGCGGGCGGACGCGCAAGGGCAGATAGACCGGTGCCCGCCTTGGCCTATCGGCCGGCGGTCCCGAACCAGAATGCGGTTCCGGCCTTCAGGAACTGGTCGTGCGGCATGTAATGGGACCCGTCGCAGGAAAAGGTCAGGCTGACCATCCCGTTGAACAGGTTGATGGATGACTGGCGCAAATAGATGTTCTCGTCGGCGAATCGCAGCGCCCTCAGGCGCCTGAGGATGGCGCCGACCGACCGAGGCGGTATGGCCGCGTCCCTTGGGTAGGGAAGGGCTGGGTAGACCAGGCAGATGTCCGGATCCGAAAGCGCCTCATCGTCGAGGATGCGGTAGCGGTAGGGGTCACCCAGGGTCCAGATAAGACACTGGCTGCTCGAGAAGTGGATCTGGCACTGGAAGACCCCGCGCTGGGTCAGGAGCTCCTCCAGGATCGACAGCGCCTGGTCGAGGTGGTGGTCCAGGGGGCTCTCGATCCGGCATTGCTGGAACAGGGTCCCCCGGATTGCCGGGTCTCCCTTCACCTGACGCCAGGATTCGGGCTCCTCGTAGAGCTCGGCGGTTACGGGCAGGTCCCGGAGGTCGAAATCCGCAGCCAGGTAGCCCATCGCCACTCCATCGCGCCACACCAGCTGCAGGGCGGTGAGGGAGGGGCGCCGCTGACGTAGGCTGATGTAGGCGTCAGACAGCAGGAAGCCCCAGGGTGGGACCGGCTCGCGCATGTAGGGGCGCGCCGAACGGTCGCGACCGAAGTATCCGGGCGCGATCCCCTTTGCCCCCAGGTTGTCCGAGATTTGTACCCCATCGGTGCCAATGCAGTACAGGAACGTGCAATGGGGGATGCCGGCAAAACCAGCGGCGAGCACCCTGTTCAGGCCCCATCGGTTACCCCAGGCGGAGGCACAGCGTCCCGCCAGATCGGCCATGGGCTGATGGAGGATGCGCGCGAGCTGCTCCCGCTGCAGATAGATGCTGTCTTTCCAGGAATGTTTCATGGGGCGCTCCTACCCCGGAAGTGCCAGCGCGTATCGAGCGCTCCCGCCGGGAAAGGAGGAAGATCCAACGACGGGATCAGCGTCGAGAAGTGGGGGCGAGCGGCGAGGATTCAATGGGTCCAGATGTAGTAGAGCCCCCGCCACGCGCGACGCCGTCGGAGCGCCGAGCTACTCATCAGGGAACAGGTCCCGATACACCGATGCATCGTAGATGGCCTCGATGCGGGTGATTCGCCCCTCCCGAACCTGGGTCCAGAATGCCACCGCCACGTCCTGCTTCTCGGAGATCTGAATCCGGTAGGTCAGGATGTGGCAGAGGTCGGGACCACTCGCGAACACCTTGCGCGTTTTGATGGATTGGACGATCCCTCCCGACAGGGCCATGAAACGGACGAGGTCGTCCGCCGATCGGAAATGATGAGTCGGGCTGGCGAACTCGAAGCCCTCGTCGGCGAGCAGGGTCCGCGCGCGCTCGTAGTCGAAGGCTTGCAGGGCCGCGAGGTACTCTGTGGTGACGGACAGCGGATCGGGTTCCAAGGGAATTCGCGAATAGGCTGGAGCGAGCGGAATCTTGCAGGGTTTTCCCGAATTCGTCCAGTGCGTGGAGCGGAGTGCCAGGCGACCGCCAAGGCACCCTGGCCGGGCGATGATGGCCCGCCAACGCTGGTGTATCTAGTGGATTTCTGCCTACGGTTCAAGTGGATGGACCGGATCTCGTTGATCCTCACTGAGGTGTTGAAGTGGGGGCGGCCCGGGAGACTTGCAGTGGGTATCCCCGAAATGATGGGTCGAGGTTGAGTCACCTCCCCGGCGGGAAATCGACCATGAGCACCGTCGTCATCGCCGAGAAGCCTAGCGTGGCCCGTGACCTTGCCCGGGTGCTGGGGGCTCATCGAAAGGGTCAGGGTTACCTGGAGGGCAACGGCTATTGCGTGACCTGGGCGCTGGGTCATCTGGTGCAATTGGCGGAGCCCGACGACTACGGTCCCCCCTGGAAGGGTCGCTGGAGTGCCGCCCAGCTCCCCATGATCCCGGATCCCTGGCGTCTGCGGCTGACGCCCAGGACCGCCGATCAGTTTCAGGTGGTGAAGGGGCTCATCAATCACCCGGGAAATGACCGGGTGGTGTGTGCCACCGATGCCGGCCGTGAGGGCGAGCTCATCTTCCGCCTCATCTACGAGCATGCCCAGTGCACCAAGCCCTTCGACAGGCTCTGGGTGTCGAGCCTCACCGAAGAGGCCATCCGGGCGGGATTCCGTGTGCTCAAGCCGGGGGTGGCCTATGACGACCTCGCCAGGGCGGCCCGGGCCCGGGCCCAGGCCGACTGGCTGATCGGCATGAACCTCACCCGCGCCTACACGATCCGCAATGGGGTCTTGTGCACCGTGGGCCGTGTCCAGACCCCGACCCTGGCGATGGTCGTCGCCCGGGACACGGAGATCGCGGCCTTCCAGCCGATCCCGTTCTACGAGCTGGTGGCCCACCTGCGCGAGGGCTTCCGGGCCCTCTACGACAGGGACGGGAAGACCCGCATCGCCGACAAGGCCGAGGCGGAGCGCCTCCACGAGTCTCTCGCGCCCCATCGGTCCGGTACCATCCGGGCACTGGAGCGGCAGGTCCGCCGGGAGCCCCCGCCGCCCCTCTACGACCTCACCAGCCTCCAGCGGGACGCCAATCGGCGCCTGGGCCTCACCGCCGCCCAGGTCCTGGACCTGGCCCAGACCCTCTACGAGACCCACAAGCTGATCAGCTATCCGCGAACCGAGAGCCGGCACATCGGCGAGGACCTGGTGCCGGAGTTGCCGCGGATCCTGGCCGGACTGGACCATCCCCAGGCCCCGGCGGCGCTGGAGCGGCTCCGGTCGGGTCACCGGCTGGGGCGGTCCCATGTGGACCGGACCAAGCTTACCGATCATCATGCGATCCTGCCCACGGGTCGGGCCGCCCCCGCCCATCTGGCGGGCGGCCTTCGGCGGGTCTACGACCTGGTTCAGACCCGCTTCGTGAGCTGTTTCCTGCCGGACCAGGTCGTCGAAGAGACGCGGGCCCTGGTCGACATCGGCGGCTGCGACTTCGTGGCCCGGGGCAGCCGGGAGCTCGATCCCGGCTGGCGGGTGG
>JBAPYD010000109.1:0-4255 GCA_049284555.1 Chromatiaceae bacterium
ATCTTCGGGTCATAGGGAATCTGAAAATAGTCCAGGAAGTCCTCGGCGCTCACGAGCTCATCCAGGTCGGTTTCGAAGTCGTCGTCGATCATGGTGCCTCCGGGTTGTCTTCGGCCTGTTTGCCGGCGTGACCGCCGAGGTTCCCAGGGAAGCGGCGATCCATGGCGCTTTCCGTCCGGGCGAGGGATCGCCCGGCCTATTCGGTGGCGATCAGCCACTGAACATGGAGCGCTTCGAGCGTCGCCCCCCTCGAAGCGCGAGCCGATCCAATGCCAGGATGGCGTTTGGTCGGCATCTGCCTAGCGGGCGAGATAGCTTACAGCTCCCCCCAGCCGCTCCACCTCCGCGCGAGTGAGTGCCTCGCGGGCCAGACCGGCAAGGGACTGGACCCCGAGGCGATCGCTGGTATCGAGCTCGGCGATCTTCTCGAAGCGAGCCAGCGCGGCTGCAGGATCGCCGAGGCGCAGCAGCAGATAGCCGGAGCCCTTGAGCGCCAGGAGCAGGAAGCGGGTCAGGGTCATGGAGATCAGGACCGAGCGGCCCAGATCCCCTTCCCGGAGGTCCTGCCACCGGACCGGTAGCCCCAGCCGCCGGGCGCTGACGCCCATCGCCCGCTCCGAGATCAGCAGGGCCTCGCGATAGCACTGTCGGTAGTAGAAGAAGCGATACAGGGCCACGAGCACCGTCAGGTGCTCGGGCTCGAGGAAATAGGCCCGAAGCAGGGCCTGCTCGGCACCCCCGCCCTCGGGACCATCTCCGTAGCGCTCCGCCGCCAGGGCGAGCAAATCGTCGACCTCCGCCGTGACGGGCTCGTCGAAGTACATGTCCTCGCCGTTGAAGTCTTGGAGATCCATCGAGTCTTGCTCCGGGGTCACTGGTCCTGGGTCGGGGGCCGCTCGATCTCAGCCAGGAAGCGGCGCAGGTCCCGACGTCCGGGCGCACGCTTGGTCTCGGTGACGAAGCGCCGCACCAGGGGAAGAACCAGGGCCGCCCGCTCGGGGTCCAGCTCGAGGCGCAGCAGCTCCGCGTAGGCCTGGCGCACCCCCCGGGTGCCCGAATGCTTGCCGAGCAGGAGCCGGTGCCGCTGGCCCACCTCCGCGGGGTCGATGCCCTGGTAGTTGTGCCGGTCCTTGAGCAGACCGTCGACATGGATTCCCGCCTCGTGGGTGAAGGCGCCCCGCCCCACCAGACTCTTGTGCCAGGCCAGGGGCTTGCGGGAGGCACGTGCCACCAGACGCGACAGCTCGGAGAAACGCGAGAGGTCGAGCCCCGTGCGGACGCCGAGGATGTGCTTCAGTCCCATGGCGACCTCTTCCAGGGCCGCATTCCCGGCGCGCTCCCCGAGCCCATGGACGGTCGTGTTGACGTGGGTCGCCCCCGCCCGCACGGCCGCCAGGGTGTTGGCGGTCGCCAGGCCCAGGTCGTCATGGGCGTGGATCTCGATCTCCAGGTCGCAGATCGCCCGCAGGTCCCGGACCCGCTCGTAAGTGCCGAAGGGATCGAGCACCCCCAGGGTGTCGGCGAATCGGAACCGGCTGGCCCCGGCCTCCTCCGCGGCCTCCGCGGCACGCCAAAGGAGCTCGGGATCGGCCCTCGAGGCATCCTCCGCCCCGACGCAGACCTCGATCCCGAGGTCCAGGGCAGCGCGTACCTGACGGTGGATCTGCTCCAGCACCCAGGCCCGGTCGCGACCCAGCTTGGAGGCGATCTGTTGATCGGAGAGGGGGATCGAGAGGTCCACCAGCTGGACACCGAGCCCGCCGATCTGGGCGATGTCCGCCGGGAGCATCCGGGCCCAGACCATGAGTCGGGCCGGCAGCCCCAGGGCTGCCACGGCGCGGATGGAGTCCCGCTCATCCTCACCCATGGCGGGGATGCCCACCTCCAGCTCGGACACCCCGAGGCCCACCAGGCCCTTGGCGATGGCGATCTTCTCGTCCTGGGTGAAGGCCACCCCGGCCGATTGCTCCCCGTCGCGCAGGGTGGTGTCGTTGATGGTGACAAAGGGCGACATGGGCGGCATGCACCAGGCCTTGAAGATGGGTTGACACCCATCCAGCAAGACCCGTGCCGCACCATGACGCCTTGATAAATCAGACGATTGCCGCCCGACCGACCCGGTCCTGGAGGCTATGCGACATGACGGGCGCGCCTCTTGTCGGGGAGTCGACGCGAGGGGCAAAGCGGGAGACGAGAAGTCGGCGGCGCCCGGCAAGCAGGCCGAGTCGCGGCAGACGCCCCGGGCGACGGCGGCGCAGGATCCGCAAGTGACCGCACCGCCGTCACCGTCGAGCGCTCAGCGACCGGAGAGCAGGAGGTTCATCATCAGGCCGTTCAGTCGCCCCACGAAGCCCGCCGGATCGTCGAGCTGGCCGCCCTCGGAAAGCTCGGCCTGATCCACGAGGATGAGGCCCAGGTCCTTGAATCGCGCCTCGTCCTTCTCGCCCTCCAGGCGCCGCACCAGGGGGTGGTCCAGGTTCAGCTCCAGGATCGGCTTCTGATCCGGCGCCTCCTGACCCACCGCCTTGAGGACCCGGGCCAGGTTGGCGCTCATATCGTGCTCGCCGACCACGATACAGGCCGGGGAGTCCACAAGTCGGGTGGAGACGCGGACCTCCTGGACCCGCCCGGCCAGGGTCTCCTTGAGCCGATTGAGCAGGTCCCCGTGCTCCTTGGCGGCCTTCTCGGTCTTCTCCTTCTCCTCCTGGTCCGCCAGCGCGCCCAGGTCGAGCTGGCCCTTGGTGACCGACTGCAGGTGCTTGCCCTTGTACTCGTGCAGATGGCTCACCAGCCACTCGTCCACCCGATCGGACAGGAGCAGCACCTCCACCCCCTTCTTGCGGAAGACCTCCAGATGGGGGCTGTGGCGGGCCGCGGCGGGGCTGTCGGCGGTGATGTAGTAGATCTTGTCCTGGCCCTCCTTCATGCGCTCGATATAGCCGTCCAGGGACTCGGTCTGGGCCTCACCGTCCCCGTTGGTGGAGGCGAAGCGCAGCAGGGCCCCGATGCGCTCCCGATTGGCGAAGTCCTCCCCCGGCCCCTCCTTGAGGACGCGGCCGAACTCGTTCCAGAAGGTCTGGTACTTCTCCGGCTCGTCCTTGGCCAGGGTCTCCAGCAGGCCCAGGATCCGCTTGGTGTTGGCCTGGCGGATGGTGTCGATCTTCCTGTTGTGCTGGAGGATCTCCCGGGAGACGTTCAGCGGCAGGTCATCGGAGTCCACCACGCCCTTCACGAAGCGCAGATAGTGGGGCATGAGCTTGTCCGCCTCGTCCATGATGAAGACCCGGCGCACGTAGAGCTTGACCCCGTGCTTCTGATCCCGGTCCCAGAGGTCCCAGGGGGCCCGCTTCGGGACGAAGAGCAGGGTGGTGTACTCGTTGGTGCCCTCCACCCGGTTGTGCACGTGGGCGAGGGGGTCCTCGAAGTCGTGGGAGATGTGCTTGTAGAACTCGTGATACTCCTCCTCCTTGATCTCGGACTTGTTGCGCATCCACAGCGCCGTACCGCGATTGACCTGCTCCCATTCCGGCCCCTGATCCGAATCGGCGGGCTTTTCCTTCTCGTCCCCGTAATGCTCCTTCTGCATCTCCACCGGGATGGCGACGTGGTCGGAGAACTTGCCGATGATGGAGCGCAGCCGCCAGGCGTCCAGGAACTCCTTCTCGTCCTCCTTGAGGTGGAGGATGACGTCGGTCCCGCGCCCCGCCTTCTCCAGGGTCTCCAGGCTGTAGCTGCCCCGCCCGTCCGACTCCCAGCGCACCCCGTGCTCCGGCCCCAGCCCCGCCCGGCGCGAGACCAGGGTCACCTTGTCGGCGACGATGAAGGCCGAGTAGAAGCCCACCCCGAACTGGCCGATGAGCTGACTGTCCTTCGCCTGGTCCCCGGTCAGGCTCTCGAAGAAGCGGCGGGTGCCGGAGCTCGCGATGCTGCCGATGGTGTCGATCACCTCCTGCCGACTCATCCCGACCCCATTGTCCGAGACCGTCAGGGTTCCGGCATCCTTGTCCACACTCACGCGGATGCGCAGGTTGCCGTCACCCTCGTAGAGTCCGTCGTCGGAGAGGGACTCGAAGCGCAGCTTCTCCGCCGCGTCGGAGGCGTTGGAGATCAGCTCGCGCAGGAAGATCTCTTTGTTCGAGTAGAGCGAGCGGATCACCAGGTCCAGAACCTGGCTCACCTCGGCCTTGAACTCCAGTGTTTCCTTGTGGGCTTCGACTGTCATGGCGATTGGCAACCTCTAAGGCATTCTTGAACG
>JBAPYD010000110.1:0-2135 GCA_049284555.1 Chromatiaceae bacterium
GCACTGACCTGGGCCAAACCCGGCGCGGAGGCCAGCAGCAACCCGGCAACGGCCGAGTACGTTACGATTTTAAGACGGTTCATGATTTTCCCCAATGATGATAGTTATTGTTGTATGGCCGCTCGGATAACAAAGTCACGCTTTGTGGCGACCTTGGCTTTAAGTATATAGGAAGGAACGCTTCGAGGGCGCAATATGGCCAGCCGCGCCTTGCAGGCCTTACTCTTTCTTTTGGTAGCTCACTACCTGGTGTTCGCCATGCAAATTGTAGAAAGTGTTGCCTGTGGCGAGCCACTCCTTAAAGCCCCCATCAAGATCAACGACATTCTTGTAACCCATATCCTTCAGAGTGAGCGTGGCCAGAGCTGACCGACCACCGGTACGGCAGTAGAGAACAATTCTCGAATCCGGGTCTTTGATGAGATCCTGGATGTAGTACTCCAGTTTCCCGCGAGGGAACCATCGGGCTCCCTGAATATGGCCGGCCTCGTATTCTGATTCGGTGCGAATATCCAACAGCACAAAATCTTCGTTTCCTGACAGGTAACCGGCAAGTTGCTGTGAGGATATATGAGGCGCCTTGGCTTTCGCTGCACTGCTTATCTCTTGCTTGCTCTTTACATCAGCCCAGGCGTTCATGCTAATGGACGCGATCAGGATGATAAGAAAACTTCCGTATACGCGCATAGCTGTCAATCTCACTCGAACGATTGACTGAACACGTTAGCAGACAACTCCGGCAGGCGTTTGCCTAATTTTGGGTTTCGTCGTCAGCCGTCGCCTGGCCCACCGAAGCTCACGCCACTCAAATCCGCCATGTCCTTTTTCCAGGTCGTCAGGTCGGACGACGTGAATGCATTCAGGTCCCGGTGCCCGCAGGCCCGAGCCAGTACCTGCATGAGTTTTACCGAGGCGCCGAAGAAGCTCGCCAGGCGTTTTGCGCCGGCATCGATATCCAGCAAGGCACGGAGTTCCGGCTTCTGGGTGGCGATACCGGCGGGGCAGTTGTTCGTGTTGCACATGCGGGCAGCGACGCAGCCGACAGCCTGAATCGCGGAGTTCGATACAGCGATACCATCAGCGCCCATTGCCATAGCCTTGGCGAAGTCTTCGGGCACGCGAAGGCCGCCGGTTATGATGAGTGTCACCTCGCGCCCGGCCGTCTTGTCGAGATGGCGCCTTGCCCGTGCCAGCGCCGGGATAGTGGGCACGCTGATGTTGTCTCGAAACAGGAGGGGCGCCGCACCAGTGCCACCGCCACGGCCGTCGAGGATAATGTAGTCAGCGCTTGCCGCGAGCGCGAAATCGATGTCGTCTTCGATGTGTTGCGCCGAGAGTTTGAAGCCGATGGGAATGCCGCCACTGCGTTCGCGCACTTCATCGGCGATCTTCCTGAAATCGGCCGGTGTAACCAGGTCGTCGAATGTAGGCGGCGAAACAGCGTCTTCACCGACAGCGAGCCCACGCACTGCAGCGATCTTCTCGGTGACCTTGTTACCCGGCAGGTGGCCGCCGGTGCCGGTCTTGGCACCCTGACCGCCCTTAAAGTGGAAAGCCTGCACGCGCTCGACCAGGGACAGGTCCCAGCCAAATCGTGCCGATGCAAGTTCGTAGAGGTAACGTGTGTTCTCTTCCTGCTCTTCGGGCAGCATGCCGCCTTCGCCCGAGCAGATACCTGTGCCGGCAAGCTCGGCACCGCGCGCCAGCGCAATCTTGGCCTCTTCGGACAACGCGCCGAAGCTCATATCGGAGACAAACAGGGGGATATCGAGCTCGAGAGGCTGCTCGGCGCGAGGACCAATCACGAGTTTGGTGCCAACTTCGGCGTCTTCCATCAGCGGTTTGGTCGCGAACTGCGCAGTGACAAACTGAATATCGCTCCAGCGCGGCAACTCCGTCAGTGGCACGCCCATGGCGCCCATTTCACCGTGATGCCCGGTTTCCTCCAGCCCGTCGCGCGCCAGCGCGTGAATGCGGGCCACGGTCGGCTCTTCCGGCGTCGGGACGGCTTTCGGCGGACCGTCAGTTTGCTCCGGTACCGGGTCACCCTCTTCTGCAGATCCGAGGCGTGTATGGCTGCCGTCACAGTACGGTGGGTTGCCGGTGGACTTGCATTGACACAGGAAAGCCTCGTT
>JBAPYD010000111.1:0-10353 GCA_049284555.1 Chromatiaceae bacterium
GTCCAGTTCCCAATGGAATTGTCTTCAACTCAACGGGCTGCCGATGATCTCGAAGGAGCCCTGGCGCGAGGCCGCCCGCCCTTGCGCCTGCCCCGGCGCCTCGCTATCTTCATTGGCTTTTCTCATCCGGCCCCGGCCGGGCACTCAAAGAATGGCGGGACCCTCCACTATGCGCAGTCACTATTGCGGAGAGCTCAACAGCAGTCACGTCGGCTCCGAGGTTGTGCTGTGCGGCTGGGCGCACCGGCGCCGGGACCACGGCGGGGTCATCTTCATCGACCTTCGGGACCAGGAGGGGCTGGTCCAGGTGGTGCTCGACCCGGACCGACCGGAGGTCTTCGCGCGCGCCGAGCAGGTGCGCGGTGAGTACGTGCTGCGGGTCACCGGACGGGTGCGTCCCCGGCCCGAGGGGACCGTCAACCCGGACCTGCCGACCGGCGAGATCGAGGTCCTGGGGACGGATCTGGAGATCCTGAACGTCTCCGAGACGCCCCCCATCCAGCTCGATACCCACGTGGCCGACGCCTCCGAGGAGGTCCGGCTGCGCTATCGCTACGTGGATCTGCGCCGCCCCGAGATGCAGGAGCGCCTGCGCTATCGCAGCCGGGTCACCCAGGCCCTGCGCTCCTTCCTGGATCAGAGCGGCTTCCTGGACATCGAGACCCCCATCCTCACCAAGTCCACCCCCGAGGGGGCCCGGGACTACCTGGTGCCCAGCCGAACCCATCCGGGCGAGTTCTTCGCCCTGCCCCAGTCCCCCCAGCTCTTCAAGCAGCTCCTGATGATGGCCGGGATGGACCGCTACTATCAGATCGCCCGCTGCTTCCGGGACGAGGACCTGCGGGCGGACCGCCAGCCGGAGTTCACGCAGCTCGACATCGAGGTCTCCTTCATGACCGAGGACGAGCTGATGGGTCTGATGGAGGCGATGATCCGGAGCCTGTTCCGCGACGTCGCGGGCGTGGAGCTACCGGATCCCTTCCCGCGCCTGACCTACGCGGAGGCCATGCGCCGATTCGGGTCCGACCGCCCGGACCTGCGGGTCCCCCTGGAGCTGGTGGACGTGGCGGACCTCATGGCCGGGGTGGACTTCAAGGTCTTCGCCGGGCCGGCGGCGGACCCCAAGGGCCGGGTGGTGGCCCTGCGGCTGCCCAAGGGCGGCGCCCTGTCGCGCAAGGAGATCGACGACTACACCAAGTTCGTCGGCATCTACGGGGCCAAGGGGCTGGCCTATATCAAGGTGAACGAGTGGGGGGGCAAGGGGCGCGACGGGCTCCAGTCCCCCATCTTGAAGTTCCTGCCCGACGCCACCGTCGACGGCATCATGGACCGCACGGGGGCCGAGGACGGGGACCTGATCTTCTTCGGCGCCGACAAGGCGACCGTGGTCAACGAGTCCCTGGGGGCCCTGCGGGTCCGGCTCGGTCAGGACCTGGGGCTCATGGAGCCGGCCTGGCGTCCCCTCTGGGTGGTGGACTTCCCCATGTTCGAGCACGACCCGGCGAGCGGGCGCTGGGTGGCCCTGCACCATCCCTTCACGGCCCCCAAGGAGGACCAGCTCGATCTCCTGGAGACGGATCCGGGGGCCTGTCTCTCCCGCGCCTACGACATGGTGCTCAACGGCACCGAGATCGGTGGGGGCTCCATCCGTATCCATCGGGAGCCGGTGCAGCGACGGGTCTTCAAGCTGCTGAATATCTCCGATTCCCAGGCGGAGGACCGGTTCGGGTTCCTGCTCAAGGCCCTCAAGCTCGGGGCCCCGCCCCATGGGGGCATCGCCTTCGGCCTCGACCGGCTGGTGATGCTCATGACCGGGGCGGGCTCCATCCGCGACGTCATGGCCTTCCCCAAGACCCAGACCGCCGCCTGCCTTCTGACGGATGCCCCGTCCCCCGTGGACGAGGCCCAGCTCAACGAGCTGGCCCTGCGGATCAGGCTCAGGGCCTAGGGCATGGGTGCCGGGGTGGACCCGGATGCAGACGCGAAGCCGGCCCCGGCCGAGGTTGCCCCAAGGCTGGAGGAATCCGACGGGGTCGAGGCCAGCGTGCCCTCGTCTCCGAGGACCTACAAGCGCCCCCAGTCCGTGCTGGTGGTGGTCTGCACCCGGGGCGGGGAGTTCCTCATGCTGCGGCGCACCCGCCCCAGCCAGTTCTGGCAGTCGGTGACCGGCAGCCTCAACCCCGGGGAGAGCCCCCGCCTGGCCGCCCTGCGGGAGATCCAGGAGGAGACGGGGCTGAAGGCCGGGGGTCGGCTCATCGATCTCAAGCGCTCGGTGCTCTTCCCCATCGTGAAGGCCTGGCAGGCCCGTTACGCCCCGCGGGTCCGCTTCAACCGGGAGTATTGGTTCGCCCTGGTCCTGGAGGGCCGTCGGCTGATCCGCCTCGATCCCGAGGAGCACCTGGAATACCGCTGGCTGCCCGCCCGCGAGGCCGCGGCCCTGGCCAGCTCCTGGACCAATCGGGACGCCATCCGCACGCTCTCCGTCTCGTGACGCGCGGGCGCGTCTCGCCGACCGGCGGATTGGCGCCCATCCCCGGTGGTCCCGCCGCGGGTGGGGTCATCTGCTCCGACTCCCTCGGCATCTTCTGGGCCAGCCGGGAGTAATAGGGTAGCTCGACGCGCTTCTGCCCCTGGCCTCGCTCGTGGCGCCGATAGCCGATCCGCTCGAGTCGTTCCAGGTAGGCCGCCCGGTTCCGGTCCTTGTCGCGTCCCGGGGCATCCAGGGTGTCCCGGGAGAAGATGCCCGTGTCGTGGTCCCCCGCGCCCCGCGCTCCCAGTCCGGAAGGCCGGCCCCGCGGGCCCGATTCAAGGGGCTCAGCTGCTGATGTAGTGCTCCAGCTGCTCGATGATGAACTTCTGCTCCGAGATGATGGATTTGATGAGGTCTCCGATGGAGACCATGCCGAGGACCTCGTCACCACGGATCACGGGCAGGTGGCGGACGCGATGCTCGGTCATGAGCGCCATGGCCTCCTCGAGGGGCTGCTCGGGGGTCACGCAGAGGACGGGGCTGGACATGATCTCCCGCACGGGCGTGTCGTGGGAGGTTCGGCCCTTGAGGATCACATTGCGCGCATAGTCCCGCTCGGAGAAGAGGCCCAGGGGCCTGGTGTCGCCTCTGACCACCAGGGCCCCGACACCCTTCTCCGCCATCAGGGCGAGGGCCTCGTAGACGGTCGCCTCGGGGCCGATGGACCAGACCAGGGTGCCCTTTTGGTCCAGCAGGTTTTGTATCGTCTTCATGTCTCCTCCTCGTGTGGTATGGCCCATCGCCACTGGATGCGGCCCGGCGTCGTTGGGTTATCCTGGGAGCCTAGCAGAGGGCGCGCCCCAGCGCAGCGGGTCCCCTCATCATTCGTGTCAGACTCGGGGGCCGATCGGATGCGCGTGGTCTTGGTCCATGGAATTCTCGATACCGGTAAGGTGTTCCGTTCCCTGACGGCCTACCTGTCGGCACTGGGTGCCCATTGCCTCACCCCGAGCCTGGAGCCCAGCGACGGACGCGACGGCCTGGAGGACCTGGCCCGGAAGCTGGCGGCGGCAATCGACGCCCACTGGGGTCCGGAGCAGCCCATCGACGTGATCGGCTTCAGCATGGGCGGGCTCGTCGCGCGGTATTACCTCCAGGAGTTGGGCGGCCATCGGAGGACCCGGCGCTTCTTCGCCATCTCCGCGCCCTTTGGGGGCACTGTCTGGTCCCATCTCTATCCCGGGTTGGGGGCGGCCCAGATGGCGCCGGGGAGCGCCTTTCTGGCCCAGCTGGACCAGACCGTCGACCTGTTGGATGGGATCGCCCTCTATTCCTTCTGGACCCCCTTCGATCTGGTCATCGTCCCGCCCACGAGCTCCGTGTGGCCCCCGGCCGAGAACATCCGGGTGCTCGCCCCCTGCCACCCCTGCATGCTCTGGAGCCGGGAGCTCAAGGGAAATATTGCCTCGCGAATGGGGCTGATCCGGACTGATCCCGGCTCCTGAGACGCGGTCGAGCCACTGCCGTCCTGACATTCGATCGGTGCTGGTGCCGAGGGGCGCGAGTCTCGGGATGCGCCATTTCCGAAGGCTTAGGGTCCTTATACCGGGCGGCCCATCCTCGGCGACTGGGAAGTGGGATTAACCGAAGCCTCCCCGGGGGTATGCCCGATTTGGGGCGACCGGCTGCCCGAGGGACACCGTCATGCGCGTGGCGGGGTAGTCAAAGGGGCGCGATTCGTCCACACTCATTCGGCCGCCCCTCGACCGCCATGACAATCAGATACACACCACCGACGGAGACCCCATGATGAGAATCGGCGCCCTCTTGACCGGCCTCCTCGCCCTGCTCTGTGCCCTGGCCGTCCAGGCCGAGGGGCCAATCGCCATCAAATTCAGCCACGTGGTGGCCTCCGACACCCCCAAGGGAAAGGCCGCCGAGCGCTTCGCCGAGCTTGCGAAGGAGAAGACCGGCGGCCGCGTTGAGGTCACCATTTACCCCAACAGCACCCTCTACAAGGACAAAGAGGAGATGGAGGCCCTGCAGCTCGGTGCGGTGCAGATGCTCGCCCCCTCCCTGGCCAAGTTCGGACCCCTCGGGGTCAAGGAGTTCGAGGTCTTCGACCTGCCTTATCTCTTCGACGACTATGAGCAGTTGCACAAGGTCACCCTGGGGCCCGTGGGCAAGGGCCTGCTCGACAAGCTGACGGACAAGGGGGTGCTTGGGCTCGCCTATTGGGACAATGGGTTCAAGGTCATGAGCGCCAACAAGCCCTTACGGGAGACGAAGGATTTCCGCGGCCTGAAGATGCGCATCCAATCCTCCAAGGTGCTCGATGCCCAGATGCGCGCCCTCGGGGCCAATCCTCAGGTGATGGCCTTCTCCGAGGTCTACCAGGCCCTGCAGACCGGGGTGGTGGATGGTACCGAGAATCCTCCCTCGAACCTTTACACCCAGAAGATGCACGAGGTCCAGAAGTACGTGACCTTGTCGGATCACGGCTACCTGGGCTACGCGGTGATCGTCAACAAGTCCTTCTGGGAGGGCCTGCCGCCGGATATCCGTGCTGCCCTGGAGGAGGCCATGGCCGAGGCGACCCTCTATGCCAACGAGATCGCCAAGCAGGAGAACGAGGACGCCCTCGCCAAGGTGCGGGAGAGCGGCAAGAGCGAGCTCATCACCCTCACCCCCGAGCAGAAGACCGAATGGAAGAAGCGGCTGATCGAGGTGCACCGCAAGATGGCCGACCGGATCGGCAAGGATCTGATCGAGTCCATCTACGAAACGACCGGCTGCGACTGCGGGAAGCTTTAGGCCCACGGCGCCGATCGTCCAGGAACAGGGGCCGAGGGGCTCCGTTTCCAGGGCTCCGGCGATCGACTCGGCCTTCGCTCCGTGCAGACTTCCACCCCGATGCTCCGCATCCTCGATCATCTGGAAGAGTGGCTCATCGCCTTCCTCATCGGGGCGGCCACCCTCTTGATCTTCGTGGCGGTGCTGCACCGCTACAGCCTGGACGTCACCGCCGCCTGGGGTCTCGATGCGGCCTATGACTGGCTCTTCGCGTTCGACCTCAGTTGGGCCCAAGAGCTCTGCATCTACATGTTCGTGTGGATGGCCAAGTTCGGGGCGGCCTACGGGGTGCGCACCGGCATCCATGTCGGCGTGGACGTCCTCATCAACAATCTGTCCGAGCGCTGGCGGCGGCGCTTCGTCCTATTCGGGCTGTTGGCCGGGGCCCTCTTCACCGGCTTGGTAGGCACCTTCGGGGCCCAGTTCGTCTGGCACATCGCCCATACCGAGACGACCTCGCCCGACCTGGAGATCCCGGTGTGGATCGTCTATCTGGCTATCCCGCTGGGCTCTTACCTGATGTGCTTCCGTTTTCTGCAGGTCGCCTGGGACTTCTTCCGCACCGGCGAGCTGCCGCGCCACGAGGCGGCCCACGTCGAGGGCCTGGAGGACGAGGTCGCCCAGGCCCAGTCGAGCGGGCGACCCGAGCGGGTGCTCCTCGGCGAGTCCGTTATCCTCGCCGAGGAGCGGGAGCACCTCCACGGCGGCCAGCCCGACGCGCCGGGGCCCGGCGCCGAGCGCCAAGGGCCCCGGGGGTCCGAGGAGGGGCGGCCATGAATGGCGCCATCATCTTCGGCCTGCTGCTTGCCCTGATGCTCACCGGCATGCCGGTGTCCATCGCCCTTGGGCTCACGGTGCTCACCTTCCTGTTCACCATGACCCAGGTGCCGATCGAGTCGGTGGCCCTCAAGCTGTTCACCGGGATCGAGAAGTTCGAGATCATGGCGATCCCCTTCTTCATCCTGGCCGGCAACTTCCTGACCCACGGCGGGGTGGCCCGGCGGATGATCGCCTTCGCCACCAGCATGGTCGGCCATCATCACGGGGGGCTCGGGCTCGCGGCAGTGCTGGCGTGCGCCCTGTTCGCCGCGGTCTCTGGGTCTTCCCCCGCGACCGTGGTGGCCATCGGCTCCATCCTGATCCCCGCCATGGTCAAGCAGGGCTTCCCGGTGCGCTTCGGGACCGGCACCGTGGCCTCATCCGGCGGGTTGGGGATCCTGATCCCGCCTTCCATCGTCATGGTGATGTACGCGGTCTCCACCAACACCTCGGTGGGGGCCCTCTTCATCGCCGGCATCGTTCCGGGAATCGTGCTCGCCTTCATGCTCGGGCTCACCACCTGGTGGATCGCCCGTCGTAATGGCTATCCGCGGATGGCGCGGGCCACCTGGGTGACCCGTTGGCGGGCCTTCCGCAGATCGGTCTGGGGTCTGATGCTCATCCTGCTGGTGATGGGCGGGATCTACTCGGGCATCTTCACCCCGACCGAGGCAGCGGCCATGAGCGCCGTCTACGCCTTCGTGATCGCGGTCTTCGTCTACCGGGACATGCCGCTTCGGCGGGTGCCAAGGGTCCTCCTGGACTCGGCCAACATGTCCGCCATGCTCCTGTACATCATCACTAACGCGGTCCTCTTCTCCTTCCTGCTGACCCACGAGAACATCCCACAGGCCCTCGCCCAGTGGCTGGTGGACACGGGTCTGGGGCCCGTGGGCTTCCTGGCCGTGGTGAACATTCTTCTGCTCCTCGCGGGCAACATCATGGAGCCCTCATCGATCATCCTGATCACCGCCCCCATCCTGTTCCCGGTGGCCATGGCGCTCGGGATCGATCCCATCCACTTCGGGGTGATGATCACGGTCAACATGGAGATCGGCATGATCACCCCGCCGGTGGGCCTCAACCTCTACGTGGCGAGCGGCGTCGCGCGGCTGGGGATGACGGAGACCACGGTCGCCTGTTTCCCGTGGCTGGTGACCATGCTGGTTTTCCTCATGATCCTTACCTACTGGCCCACCCTGGCCCTTTGGCTGCCCGGGACCCTTGACATGTTGTGAGGGTTGCGCAAGAGGCAGGCGCCGATGACTTGCGCTTCCCGTGGGGCCCGCCCTTTCCAGGGGCCTCAAGTCTTCGAGAATGGAGCGTCCCAGAGCCCGCGCGTCTTGGGATGTGCGCCGATCGAGTGCCAAGACGACATTCGGTCTCCCTGTCCTTACGCCCCCAAAGAAAAGGCCCGCCGGTGGCGGGCCTCATGCGATCCAGCAGGGGCCGGGGGGAGGGATCAGAACGCGGCACCCGGCCGCATGCCCAGCTTCTTCAGGATCAGGGCCATGGGGCAGAAACCCGTGAACGCGGACTGAAGCAGGTTCGCGCCGACGAAGGCCGTGAACCACAGCCAGTTGATGTTGACGTAGACCGCGAGCAGCAGGGACAGGAGGATGAAGGCGCCGGCAACGGCAAGGACGATGCGATCGATCGACATGATTGACCCCGGTTCGAGAAAGGTTCCAGACTGGCGGCAGATTAAACAGCTCCAATAGTTAGATCAAGCCCGTGTCTCCACTCCATCCGCCGCGTTGATGGTGCTCCGATCGATGGGCGCGGCCGAATTTCCCCTCCTGGTTGCCGGACTCCTCGACCCGCGGGCCTACCCCCACGCGGCGGGGAACCTCGAGCACATCGAGACCCACATCTCCCACGTGCTCCTGGCCGGCGACTTTGCCTACAAGCTGAAGAAGCCGCTGGATCTCGGGTTCCTGGACTTTTCCACCCTGGAGCGGCGCAGACACTGTTGCGAGGAGGAGCTGCGGCTCAATCGGCGCCTGGCACCGGACCTCTACCTCGGCGTGGTGCCGATCATCGGCAGCGCCGGGTCCCCCCGGGTGCAGACCGATGGGCAGTCGGGGGGGGCGGTTCTGGAATATGCCGTGCGCATGCGCCGATTCGCCCAATCGGCCCTGCTCAACCGGCGCGCCCTGGACCCCGGGCTGGTCGATCGGCTTGCCGACCGGATTGCCGCCTTTCACGCGCGGATCCCGCCGGCGGCGCGGGACAGTGCCTTCGGGACGCCGAGCGCGGTCCTCGCCCCGATGATCGAGAACCTGCGCCATGTCCGCCATGCGGCCGAGCGGGCCGACCGGCTGGTGGTCATCGATCGGATCGAGTCCTGGACGCGTCGCCGCTGGGCCGAGCTGACCCCGATCCTGGAGTCGCGACGGGAGGAGGGGCGGGTGCGCGAATGTCACGGGGACATGCACCGGGGCAACATCGCCCTGGTGGATGGGGAGCCGGTGATCTTCGACGCCCTCGAGTTCAACCCGGCCCTGCGTTGGATCGACACGGCCAGCGAGCTCGCCTTCCTGCTGATGGACCTGGAAGAGGCGGGCGAGCAGGCCTCGGCGCGGCGCCTCCTCAACCGCTACCTGGAGCTGGGCGGCGACTACGGTGCCCTCCCGCTGCTCGACTTCTACAAGGTCTATCGGGCCATGGTCCGGGCCAAGGTGCTCGCCATCCGGCTGGGTCAGCCGGATCTCAGTCCCGAGGAGGAGCATGCGGACCGCGAGTCCTGTGCGCGTTATCTCTCCCTTGCCGAGTCCTATACGCGGGGGCGGCGGCCGCGGCTCCTGATCGCCTGCGGGCTTTCGGGCTCGGGCAAGAGCCGCCTCGGCCGTCGACTGAGGGAGGCCCTGCCCATCATCCATCTGCGCTCCGACGTGGAGCGCAAGCGCCTGTTCGGGCTGTCCGCGGACGCGCGCTCGGTCGGTGCCCCGGGGTCGGGTGTCTACTTCCCCAAGGCCACGGATTGGACCTACGACCGGCTGTATCGGCTTGCGGGGGTGGTCCTGGCCAGTGGCTACGATGTGCTGGTGGATGCCACCTTCCTCACCCGCGCCCGGCGCGGCCTGTTTCGGCGGCTGGCCGAGGCCCGCGCTGTCCCCTTCGCCATCCTCGTGCTCGATGCCCCCATCGACGTCCTGCGCCGCCGCGTAATCCGCCGCCTGGCCCAGGGCTGCGACGAATCGGAGGCGAGCCTCGCGGTGCTCGAGCAGCAGCGCCAGATCTGCGAATGCCTGGAGGAGGCCGAGGCGGCCCTCAGCCTCCAGATCGACAGCACCGATCCTCCGCCCCTCGAGGACATCCTGGCCCGCATCGCGTCCCTGACCGGCATTCCATTGGACGCCTGAAGGGCATTGGACTGGCGTCTCGCGAGGGGCGCTCAGAGCAGGATCAGCGCCACCCCCGCCACCATGAGGCCGCCCGCGGGCAGGCGCCGCGCCAGTCCGGGCTCCCTGAAGATCAGGGCCCCGTACAGGATCCCGAACAGCAGGCTGGTGCGCTTCACGGCGATCATGTAGGCCACCTCGGCCTGTTGCAGCGCCAGAAAGTGTGAGTAGGCCATGCTCGCCATCAGGGCCGCGACGGCCAGGACCGGAAGGGGACGCCGGGCGATCTTGAGCAAGGACCCGGGCCGGGGCAGGGCGAACAGCAGCACCACGCTGATGCCCAGCACCGCGAAGTAGAAGGCCCCGAAGTCCTCGGGGGCCATGTAGGTCATGGCCCCCTTGCCGAGGGTGGAGGTGACGGCATAGATGGCCGCCACCGCGAGCATCAGGCGCGAGCCGGGCTCCCGGAGGATGGCGCGCAGGGGATCCGTCCAGCTTCGCCAATCCCGGCCCACCCGGTCCCCGTTGAGAAGCCAGGCGCCGGCGACGACCAGCAGGATTCCGCCGGCGCCCTGGAGGGAGACGCGCTCCCCCAGGAGCAGCCAGGCGACGACGACGGCGAACACCGGCGTGAAGGCCAGATAGGGGAGGGTGAGGGACAGGGGGTGGTCGCGGATTGCCCGCATATAGAGCAGCATGGCCACCAGCTCCAGGGGCACCAAGGCCGCCAGCCAGCCCCAGAAGGGGGCCGGCAGGGTCCGAAGGGGCGGCAGGTCGGCGAGCAATGGGGTCATCAGCAGGGCGGCCCCACCCAGCCTCACCAGGGTCAGCTCGCGGGCCGAGAAACCCTGCAGCCAGGCCTTGGTG
>JBAPYD010000112.1:0-3487 GCA_049284555.1 Chromatiaceae bacterium
CGTCCAGGGCGGTGGGATAGAAGCCCCCATCGACCGGGGTCGCGGCCACATGGTTCACGTAGCTCGACAGGTTCGCCAGTGAAACGCCGCAAATGACTTCCAGGACCTGGGATCTGTTGAATCCGGCCTCCATGAAGTCATCGATGTCCCTATCGGACACCCACCCGCGCTGCTCGGTCACGGCGATGGTGAATCGGCGTAGGGCCTGGAGTCTCGCGGTGGGAAGGGGGCGCTCGGTGCGGATGTCGTCCGAAGCGGCTTCCGCCTCCGGGCTCTCGTCGAACATGCCCGACTGCGTGACGCAGTAGTGGCAGGCGTTCGACTTGGCCGCCGAGAGGTAGACGACCTCCTGCTCGAGGGGCGTCAGGCTGGACGTGGCGAAAGTCGACTGAAGCTGCTGGAAGGCGCTCAATGCCGCCGGGGCCTCTGCCAGGGCCCGTAACAGGTTCGGTGCCTGGCGCTCGCCCGACATTGCCTGGGCCAGGATCGCCCGCGATGGGGCCGGGGCGGTGCTGAGGGTGTGCAGGGGGAACTGGGTCATTGTCCGAGGCTCCGATTGGCTGTCGACGAACGGGAGGGTATTTCCGACTGTTACAGTAGGCTAAATGGACCCCAACCGCCACTGACCGCAAGCGGCGACACCTCGGAATTTTCGATGGATTGTTTCGGTTTTCCCTGACGACCGGGCGGGGGCCGGGGCGCTGGGGCCTCGTTCTCCCCGGGGCCGAGGTCCCTCAAACGGGACAGTGGGTCCGAAACGCCTCGCGGGCCGACTCCAGCTGGGCGCAGATGCGTGGCTCGCTCTCGACCGCGAACTCGAGAAAGGTCTTGGCGACGAGTGACAGGTCCCGATTGCGGGGGTAGGCCAGATTCCAGCGGCGCTCAATCGGGAAACCTTGGATATCGAGCAGGGCCAGGCGACCCCCGCAACTCTCCAGGACCAGGGAATGCAGCGACAGGACCGCAATGCCGAGGCCACCGACGATGGCATGCTTGATGGCCTCGTTGCTGCCGAGCTGCATCCGCACCCGCGGGGTCACGGCGTTGGCGGCGAGCAGCTTGAGAAAGGCGTCTCGTATGCCGGATCCCGGCTCGCGTAGGAGGAGTTGCTCCTCGCCCAGACGCTTGACGGGGATGTGGCGCTCGCCCACCAGGGGATGGTCGGCCCGGGCCACCACCACCAGGGGGTTGGGGGCGAAGGGGACGGTCACCACCTCGTTCTCGAGGTCCTCGATGCTTCCGACGACGTAGAGATCATCCTCGTTTGAGCTGATTCGCTCGATGATGCGGTCCCGATTGGTGACCTTGAGCGCCACGTCGATGCCCGGATAGAGCCCGGCGAACTCCCCGAGGAGCTCGGGTGCGACGTATTTCGCGGTGGTGATTACCCCGAGCCGCAGCCGCCCACGCTTGAGTCCCTTCAGATCCGCCAACGCCACGTCCAGGTTGGACAGCGTCTCCAGGATGGCCCGACAGGCTGTATAGACCTCCCGACCGGCGTCGGTGGGCTCCACCCGGCGCCCGACCTGCTGAAATAGCGGCGCGCCAACGGTGTCGGCCAGCTTCTTGATCTGCATGGAGACGGTCGGCTGCGTGAGAAACAGCTCCTCGGCCGCGCGCGTGAAGCTCCCCACGCGCACGATGGCCTCCAGGAGCTGGAGTTGGCGCAGGGTGGTGTGGCGAATCAGGTAATCGGCCCCCGAGTGGTAGGAGGCGCGGCGGTGGGAAGTCGTCTCAGACATGGTCGGCTACTGAAGTCCTTGGATCTCCGACCCCGCAACCTGCGGCTTCAGGCCGGAGGTTCAAGTTCTACGGTCCTTTCCTGCTGCGCCAGGGGACGCTCGAACTTCTCGCGGCTCAACACGGCCACGCCAGCCGCGAACACGGAGAGTGGCGGCTCTAGGCGACAGGGGCGCGAGATCGTCCAGTAGCTCAGGCAGGCGTTCGGGGGGCAAGATGACCTCGCGGGCCTCCCGCGCCTGTCGGCCGTGACCGAACGGTTGCCGAAGGACTCTGGCCAGCTCAGTCCGGCCACACCCGCCGGCCATGCTGGAAGGGGTCGGATCGATCCACACCAGCGACGCCTGTCAGCCCTTCGCGCTCTTCGCCCGGGGTCGCGCCCGGTTGGCCGGGGGGACTGGAGCCCCGTGTCCGGCGGCTCGGGCTTGTGGAGGTGCGAGCCCGGGAAACGGGCTTCGGGCTCTGCGACGAGCCGGTTGTCTTCCGACCTGCCGAACGGGTTGGCTTCTCGGACTTCGATGGGGCCGGCTGGGTCTCGGCCGTGCCTTCGGTCGAAGGCTCCCGCGTCTGATCGGGATCGCTCATGATTGCCTCGTGGCGGATGCCTGGGAGGGTGGTTCGACTGGTGCCGTCACGGGGCTGACCAGTGCGTCGAGCTCGGCTGCGAGCCGATGCAGGGGCTCTCCGAGATCCTCGCCGTCCGCATGGAGGGTCAGGTTCACGTACGTTCGCCCGAAGCTGATGTCCGGATAGATGCCGGCCTCTTTGCAGCTCGCCTCGGCGTCCTCCAAGAAGCGGCGGGTCGCCTCATAGTCCGGGAACTCCATGCGCCGCTCCAAACGCAAGGGTCGGTACCTCTCCGTCCATCGATGCGTCATAGAGCATCCTCCGGAATTGGATGGTTGGTCAGAACGTGGCCCGCGCCTCGCCGGCGGACCAGTGCGCCGGTCCGGGACCCTCGAGCTGGGCGAGCCAATCATCGATCTCTCGGGCGTGGTGCACCTCGTCGGCCAGCAGTGACCGAAAGAGGGCACCGCTGTCTGCGTCTCCGATGCGTTGGGAAAAGGCCAGCGCCTGGGCATAGAGGCCAACGATCTCGGACTCCAGACGGGCGTCCTGCAGCAGCAAGTCCCCCAGGCTGCGTCCCACCGCCGCGGGGCGCAGGGACGAGGCGTTGGGCGCCACGCCCAGGCCGAGCATGTGCTGGACGAGGCGCTCCGCATGTCGCATCTCCTCCACCGTCTCGGTCCGGAACCGTGCGGCCGCCTCCGGGAGTCCCCAGGACTCCGCGAGGACCGCCTGGGTCAGGTACTGCTGAACCGCGGATAGCTCCAGGCTGAGTGCGCGGCCCAGGTAACCCAGGGTTTGGGGATGCAGTGGGGCCTGTCGTTGAGTCGGTTTCATCGCTCCGGGTGCGTCGAAAGATTCAAGTAGGTCAGGGGAGTTTGCCCATGAAACGAGCGGCTGGGGGGCACGAGCCAGGACTGGCGCCCGAGGTCCGACCGATCGGACAGGTCTCGAGCGTCAGGGCCTGCGCCTGGTGTCCTTTACCCGGCGTTCGTGTTCTTCCTCAGCACGTTCTCCGTGGTCCCCCACGATCATGGACCGCGGTTCCCCGTCAGCTGGACTGGCCTTCGGTCGCGGCAGGACCGCGTCCCAGGATCGGCTCCACCTCCCGATGGGGGCGGGCGATGATGTGGGCGGCCACCAGGCCGTCGCCGACGCGCTCGCAGGCATCCGCCCCGGC
>JBAPYD010000113.1:0-3283 GCA_049284555.1 Chromatiaceae bacterium
TGGTTGCGGTGGCGTCACCTCGGCCGGGGGCGTGGCGGCCGGCGTCGACGCCGCCGCGGGGACCGGGATGGGACCCGCCAGGCCCGGATAGTCCTTCAGCATGGAGACACCGAACAGGGGCTTGTAGACGCCTTGATGACAGGTGCTGCATGTGATCCGCTGGGGGTCACCCATGGGTCCCTTTCGGGAGACCGGCAAGACCTCGTTGAGCGGCCAGACAAAATCCCGGTTCATCTTGCGGACGTGCCGAATGGCATACCAGGCCTTGACCCGGGTCGGCTCCCATGAATAGAACGCGCGGCTGTTGTGGCAGTAGGTGCAATTCACGCCCAGGGAATCCGTAATGTGCATCATGAGGCCGTAGGTCCATTCGGCGTGCTTGATGCCCTTGCGCCCCGGCTCCCCCGTCGGCAACGCATTCTGTGATACGACGCTGATCGCGTTGTCCGCCCGGTCGAGGAAGGCACTCAGAGGATCCCTCGGCAGGGACGAATAGGCCACGAGCGCGGAGGCCCGGTTCTGACCCGTGGGAATCACGCCAGAGGGCTGGTCGTCGAAGGGCTCCGAGGTCCAGACATACTTCGGAACCGGATTGCCCCGGTGACAGGTCCAGCAGGTCACGCCCGTATCCCCCACGTGGTCCTTCCACTGGGAGTTCGTATCCTGGGTCATTCGCAGCATCGAGAGGGCCACCGTCTTGGTGTACTTCTCGAACGAGGCCATGTTCTCCAGATTGTGGCAGTAGGCGCAGCCTTGCTCGGGCGGCGCCACCCATTCGCTGATGGCCGCCATCTGCCGGTTGAACTCGGTGAGCGACAGGCCACCGAGCACCTTGAGATCGGGATAGACGGAGATGGCCTTGACCGGCACGGGGGCCGCCGGGGGCTGGGGCGCCGGCACCACGTTCGCCGCCGCCTGATCAGCGAGGATGCGAGGATTGATGACCAGTTCCTGGGCCACCCCCCGATAGCCGCGCTGCACCGTCTCCACGGGGGGGCGCTCACACCCCGAGAGTACGAGGATTCCCAGACTGACGGCGAGGGCCGACAGCATCCCGGGCGCCGGAGCTCTCTGGGTCTTCATCACATACCTCCAGGCAGTGTCGCCGGATTGGGTGCGGCCGCCCCTTCCACTGGATACACGGGCACCAGGCCGTGCTTCTGACCCCACAGGAACCAGTTGTCCACCACGGTCCCGGTGAGCAGGATCCCAATGCCACCCGTGATCACGGTGAGGATCGCGAACCAATAGGCCCAGCGATGGATGGACTCCATGGTGGCGTTGAATCCCATGGTCCAGCGCCAGAAGAGGGCCGCACGCTCCGCGGCGGTCCCCCGGTCCACCACCTGGTCGATCTCCCGGTCGCCACCATACCGACTGACCGCCAGGATGGTCGCGCCGTGCATGGCGAATAGCACGGCGGAGCCATACAGGAAGGCGATGGAGAGCATATGGAACGGGTTATAGAAGAGGTTTCCGTAGCGGATGGAGAAGGCAGCCGTCCAATCGAGGTGGGGGAAGATCCCGAAGGGAACCGCCTCCGACCAGCTTCCCATCAGCACCGGGCGAATCAGGCCGAGCACCAGATACAGCCAGATGGCGGCGGCAAAGGCCCACGCCAGATGGGTTCCGGTCCCCAGGGCGAGCGCCCGCCGATAGGTGCGCACCCACCAGAGGATGATGGACGTGGTGAGGAAGAAGCCTGCCATCAGCCACCAGCCACCCTCCGCCAGAGGCGGAATGCTCAGACCGTACTGGGGCGGCGGCGGCTCCAGGGCCAGCCAGAAGAGCTGGCGCACGAACTGGATGGGGTCCCAGTCTACCGAGGCCCACATATTGAGCCCGATGATCTCGATGGCGATGAAGCCGAAGATCAGCGAGAAGACGCCGGTGACACCGAGATAGAGGGGCCCGATCTGGGCGTCGCCGATCTTTCCCAGCCAATAAGAGAAGCCGGGCTTGCCGACGCGATCCCGATGCCCCGTATCGAGGGGCACACCAGGGTACGCCGGCGAGCGTACCTGGACCGCCGTGAAGATGTTTTGATACTCAGGCATGAGGATTCTCCAGTATCAGCCCCAGATCGGAAGGTTGAGCCACCAGTTCCACCATTCCGGCCATCCGCGCGTCCAGAAGGGGCCGCTGATCACGATGCAGACCGCGCTCCAGAACCCGGCGGAAAGGGCCAGGAAGAGACCCAGGCGATGGATGCCCAGGGCACCGATCGAGTAGCCGATGTCGTCGCGGAAGAAGGTGTTCTCATGCTCGGCCGTCTTGACCGGCTCACCCTTCTGGGGATTGGTCACCGAGAGGATCAGGGACCCATGCATGGAGAGGGCCAGCGCATTCGTGAAGAAGAACGTGATGGCGAGCATGTGCGCGGGGTTGTAATGGAAATGCAGGAACTGGTAACCCACATTGGATACCCAATCCAGATGGCTCAAGATTCCATAGGGGAAGCCATGGCCCCAAGCCCCCAATAGCATCGGGCGAATCACCACCAGGGTCACGTAGGCGAAGACGGCGACACTGAAGGCGACCGGGACATGGAATCCCATCCCCAGCTTGCGCGCAATCTCCGCCTGACGCAGTGCCCAGGACACGAAGGCCCCGATGGCGCAGATGGTGATGATCTGCCACAGGCCACCGTCTTTGAGCGGCGCCAGCCCGAGCCCGTAGCTCAGATCCGGGGGCGCGATGTTGATCTGCCAGATATTCCAGGTGGGCCCGATGGCCGCACCGTAGATGATGAGCAGGGTACCGAGGGCGGCGAAGAAGATCGTAGTGACCCCGAAGAAGCCGACATAAAAGGGTCCAACCCAGAAGTCGAACAGATCTCCCCCGACCAGCGTCCCCCCGCGAACGCGATACTTTCTCTCAAAGCTCAGCATGGCCATGGTTTAACCCTCTGTTACGGAGGCGCCGGCCGGACGACCCCCGCGCGGTGCTCGGTCGCGTACGGGCGGGAAGACGGGAGCCTCGCGTCCGCCGACCGCGGCGAATGACGCTAGAGCGTCGGACCCGGCGCGTCGGGCGCCGTCTGAGAGACCGCTGCCCCGGCCGGTGCGGCAGAGGTCTCGAGCCAGTTATAGCGATCCGTGCTAAGCAGGATCATGTGAATGAGCAACGCCAGCACGGTCAGGAAGCCGAATACGGCCGCCAGTGCCCGAAGCGGGTCGAAGATCAGCCAGATCTTGTACATGTCCTCTCGGAGCGCCTTGAACATAAAGACAGATCCTCTTTTGGTCCGGGCAATAGTAGAGGCGTCGCTTTAGAGCCACGG
>JBAPYD010000114.1:0-4698 GCA_049284555.1 Chromatiaceae bacterium
GGTGAGGAGGCCTGTTTGCCTTTGGGAGCCGTCGCGGCAGGCTCCTGCGAGGACGTCACTTGTCTCGCGGGCCGAGCACGATGAGCCCGAGACCGAGTATCACCAGGACACCCGCGCCGGCGAGCAGGGCTGGACGGCGCGCGGCATAGGGCTCGTGGGGTCGATGGGTGACGTCGTCCAGGCATCGTCCCTCGTGATAGTCGTAAACATGCCCCGCATCCAGGCAGCGGTCGACGGCGATGAGCTCCCGCCCGAAGTCCGCGAGCACCAGGGCGCCGGCACCGGCCAGCAGCAGGATGAAGTGGTCAAGTCCCAGCGGACACTTCGCTAAGCTACGTTGACTTTGGACTCGTACTCCATTGGACTGACGTAGTCCAGGTAGGAGTGGCGCCGTTGGCTGTTGTAGAACATCTCGATGTAGTCGACCACACACGTTCTGGCCTCGGCGCGGGTGGCGAAGAGTCGCAGATCTGTGCGCTCGCGTTTCAGGCTCCCGAAGAAGCGCTCCATCGGTGCGTTGTCCCAGCAATTACCTTTCCGGCTCATCGATGGGGTCAGTCCATGCGCGCGCAACAGGTCCTGGTAGGCCTGACCGGCATACTGGCTGCCACGGTCGGAATGGTGGATCAGCCCCCGCGACGGGCGACGTCGGCCGATCGCCATACGCAGGGCATCGCAGACCAGTCCCGCCTGGATGCGATCCGACAGCGCCCAACCAACAACGCGCCGTGCGTACAGGTCGAGCACCACCGCCAGGTAGAGCCAGCCTTCGTTGGTCCAGAGGTAGGTGATGTCCGCCGCCCAGACCCGGTTCGGGGCGCTCACATCGAACTGACGATCTAGGAGATTCTCCGCCACCGGCAACCGATGACGGCTGTCGGTGGTGAGCTTGAAACGGCGCTTGCGACGCACCTCGATGCCGGCCTCCTGCATCAGGCTGCGCGCCTGGCAGCGCCCGACATCGTGCCCCTCGGCGCGCAGCTCCCGCGCCATCCGCCGGCTGCCGTAAACGCCTCCGGTGCGCTCATGAATCGCCTTGACCCGCAACACCATGGCCCGCCTCTCTTTCCTACTGCCCCTTCGACACCGCTCTCGGTACTCGTAGAAACCGCTGGCACTGACCTCCAGGACCCGGCACAGCACGCGCACTGGGTAGTTGGCCTTCTCCGCCTCGATGAACTGAAACCTCAGCTCGATTCCTTGGCGAAGAAGGCCGCCGCTTCCTAAGAAACTCCTGCCGTAGGCGCCGGCTCGAGGGTATAGCCGAGCTGCTTGGCCCGCCGTGACAGGTTATGGAGAACCCGCTCGCGGTGGCGCTCCTCGTAGTAGGAGGCCCCCGGGTCGCTGTAGTCCACACCGTAGCGCAGGGTGTTATAGAACAAGATCGCCAGTTTCCGTGCCGTGGCGGTTACCGCCTTGGCTTTGCCCACGCGCGTGGCCAGGCGCCGATAGAAGGCCCCCAAGGCGCTCTCGGTCTTGCCCACGTTGACGGCGGCCAAGCGCAGTAGCGCGCTGGTGCGGTTCTTCGAACGACGGGTCTGAGCAGAGAGCACCTTGCCGCCGGAGATCTTGTTACCGGGGGCCAGGCATAACCAGGAGGTGAAGTGCTTGGCCGTCGGCCACTTCGATAAGTCGGTGCCGCACTCGCTGACGAGCTTCAACGCCAGCGACGGCCCGATGCCGTGGATCTGGGTCAGATCCACACCGACCATCGCGTACAGGGCAGCACGGACATCGAAGTTCAATGCGTTGGGTTGGCGTGTGGTATGCCGCGGGGCGGGCAGTGGCTCCGTTGGGGGCTCGGGGGCGCGCAGCCGGACCAGCAATGCCTCCAGGTGCTGGTCGCATTCCGCGACATGGCGCTGGTAGGTATCGTAGAGGGCGACCGCCTGGCTCAGCGCGAACAGGTGCTCGGGACGGTAATTGCCTTCGAGGGCGTGGGCGATGGTCTCTGCCGAAGCCTTGCAGCGGGCGTCGCGGTAGCTCGCCAGCGTGGCGGGATCGCGAACGCCCTCGAGAATGGCGCGAATGATGCGCATGCCGGTCTTGCCGGTGATGTCGGAGACGACGTGATGCAGTTGCAGATTCATCTGCATCAGCGCCTTCTGCATGTGTTGGATATGCGAGGCGGCATAATCGAGGAGGCGTTCGCGCTGGCGCAGATAGGCCCGCAACGCCGCGATATCCGCCGGCGGGTGAAAGCTCCCCCGCAGCAGGCCGTAAGCGTGTAGCCGCTGTAGCCACTGGGCATCGTTAACGTCGGTCTTCCGACCGGGCACGTGCTTGACGTCGCGGGCATTGGCCACGACGACAGTAATACCCCGCGCCTCGAGGATTTCGTACAGGGGGATCCAGTAGATCCCGGTCGACTCCATCACCACGGTGTCGATGCGGCAGGTAACCAGCCAATCGGCTAATCGGTGCAGGTCTCCAGTGAAGCTCTGGAAAGTGCGCACCGCTTCCTCATCGCGGTCGGCCGGCACCGCAACGACGTGGAACTGGGATCCGATATCGATCCCCGCGGCATTGGGATTGACGGTGCAAAGCCGCTGCTTGCGGCTGCGCTTCTTGGACGTGGTTTGCCCCATGGTAATGCTCCGGTGGTTGGATCAATCCCGAGAGCGGGGACGGCGGTATCGATCACCTTCCTAATCGGGATCGCCCGAGGGCGTCACCACACGCAGATCCGCAACAATCCCTGGGCCAGGTTTTTTGACGGGGTCTATGCCACCAAAAAGCGAACGGCCTCTCCTCTCGGATACGCCGCCAGTCTAGGCCAACCCGAGTTTGTGCTCCTACAGGTGCGGGACGCGGGCGCCCGTGGAGGGTTTTTTAGGATTTCGCGCTCCAGGCGCAGCTGCTTGACCTCGGCCCTCAGCCGCTTGAGCTCCTCGGCCTCCTCTCCCCTCAGTTCACCGCCCCTGGACGACGCCGAGCCCGGCCCATACTGGCCCCGCCAGCGCTCAACCTGACTGCGGTGCACGCCAAGACTGCGGGCCACTTCCGCGATCCCCCGGCCCTGCTCCTCAACGAGCTTGACCGCCTCCCGCTTGAACTCCTCTGTGTACTGACGTCTGCCTTGCTTCGCCATGCCTCACCTCGCTTTCGATCGGCATTATGCCGCCTGGCAAGGTGTCCGTTTTCATTGAACCACTACAGGATACTTCTTCTTGATGGCTCGGAAGGTCGCCAGGTGCGATCCCCCCCGGTTGGCCGTGTAGGCGAAGCGGCGGTAGGCCTCCTCGCGGCGTTCGGCCGCCAGGAGGATCTCCTCGCAGGCGCGGGCCATGGCCGAGGCGCTGTCGCTCAGGCCCAGCGACCGCTCCGCGTAGCGGATCGCCTCGTCAATGTGACCCTGGGCGGCCCGCGCCCGCACCCCGTAGCGCCGGTAGTGCCACCAGATGTAGGGCGCGGTCTCGATCAGGTCCAAGAGCTCTTGGTGGCGGCCCGCCGTGAGCAGGCAGGAGAGACAGGCCGTGGTCCCACGGAAGTAGCCCCGGTGCTGCGGGCTCCAGCTCAGACGCACGGCGGGCAGGAAGTCGTCGGCGGCCCGGGATGCGCGCTCTGGGGTACGGCACAGCTCGCCCCAGCGGTCGGCGACCTCGCAGAGAAAGTCCACGCCGTCTTCCTCGATGGCCGTCCACAGCCGCTCGAGCCGGCGCTCCAGGACCGCCCCGTCCGCCGGCGCGGCCAGCAGGATCTCGATCAGCGCGTGCACCGTCTTGTTGGTCGCGTTGCCCAAGGCGCCGGAGGAGCTATCGACCCCCTGGAGCGCGGGCCAAAGCCGCTCCATCAGCAGGATGGCCCCCTCGGCCGCGGTCGCGGGCGCCGTTCGGGCGACGGTCTTGATCTCGCCGACCGCCTCGTTGAGCCGCTCGATGGCGAGCTTCGATCCACGCCAACCGAAGGAGTTGGCCCGGAAACGGGAGCGGAACGTCCACTTGTGGCTTGGCGTCTTCATCGGATGGTCGGCGAGGGGCCCTGTTCAATCGGTCAAATGGTTGTGGGACGAATGCACCACACGCCCCAGCGGCATAGGGCACACGCAGCCTCGGTCAATCCAGGAGCTTGCGGAAGGTCTCGATCGGCGCGATGAGCCGGAGCGGATTGGACGCAAAGGCGCTGAAGCCGTGGTGGCGGTAGAAGGCCACGGCCTCGTCGTCCTTGGCGTCGACCACCAGGGCGAAGACCGCGATCTCGGAGCGCAGGGCGCGCAGCGCCGCATTGAGCAGGAGCGCAGCCCCGAGTCCGCGGCCCTGGAAGCGCTGATCGATGGCGAGTCGCCCGATGCGGGCTGCCGGCACCGAGGGGTAACGGGGCAGGCGGCGCGTCAGGTCGGCGGGAAGGCCGGATACCGGAACATCGGCGGCCGAGAGCGTGTAGTAGCCGGCGACCCGGCCCGTGGTCTTCTCCACGGCGACGTAGCAGGCGCTGACCCGGCGGCGCACATCCTGGCCGGCCTGGGTCTTGAGGTAGCGGTCCAGTGGCTCGCTGCCGCAGCAGAAGTCCGCGCGATCCTCTTTGCCGAGCAGCCTGATCTCGAAAGGGCGATCCGTCATGCCGGACCGATCAGCGCCTCATGCGCGGCCCGTGCACGCTCCAAGGCCGGCGTCGGCTCCGGCGGATTCAGCAACAGCTCCACGAAGCGGCGCTGATCCTCGACCGACAGGCGTATCGTCGACGCCTCTTCCAGGGCCC